>VBAN01000268.1:8955-10447 GCA_005882445.1 Candidatus Segetimicrobium genomatis
GGCATCTGCGGGGTCAGCCTGGGCGGGTACCTGGCGCCCCGCTGCGCCGCGTTCGAGCCGCGCCTCAGGGCGGTGGCGTCCTGCGGCGGGCTGCACAGCCTCGAGGAGCGCCGGCTGCACGAGGGGATTCACCTTGCCCGCTGGCTGCACATCTGGGGCGCGCGGGACCCGACCGACCTACTGGAAAAGTCCCGGGGCGCGACCCTGTCGGGGGTGGCCCGCAACATCTCCTGCCCGCTCCTGGTCGTCCACGGCGAGCGGGACAACCTGATCCCGCCCGAAGACGCCCACCGTACCTACGAGCAGGCGGGCGGCCCGAAGCGGTGGGTCTGCTACCCCGAGGGCAACCATGTCTGCAACAACATCATCTACAAGTACCGGCCGCTGGTGGCCGATTTCATGGCGGAGCACCTCTGCTAGGGAATAATCGTCTTGGATCTGCCCCGCTGACCCACGGGACGGGCGAGGAGGCGTGTGTGAGCAACGGCGAGTTCGAGGCCATCCGGCGCTCGCTCGATCAACGCGCATCGTTCGTCCCCATGCGCGGCACGCCCTATTACGAGGACGCGATCTACGACCGGTTTCCGGAAGAGGAGTACCGGCGCCGCTATGAGCGCACGCGCGCCAAGATGGCGCGCCTGGGGCTCGATGCGCTGATCGTCTGCGGAGGCCCGAACCATTGGAGCTACGGAGGCGGGCTGTTCTGGCTGACGAACCACCGCGAGTGGCACGCCCTCTCCCTGTATCTCCTGGTCCCGCGCGAGGGCGACCCCACCATGGTCTACGGCATGGGCGGCACGCACATCGAGGCGACGCGGCGGGTGGTGGCGGTGAAGGACGTCCGCCCCGCCGGGCGGGGGCAGTTCGCCGAGGTCCTGGTCGAGCGGATCCGGGAGCTCGGGCTGGACCAGGGGCGGCTGGGCATCAGCGTGATCGATCCCCGGTACGGCGACTACCTCCCGCTCAACCAGTACCGCACGCTGACCGAAGCCCTCCCCAGAGCGCAGGCCGTCCTGGTGGGGGATTTCTTCCACGAGTTTCTGGTCGTCAAGAGCCCCGCCGAACTGGAACGGGTCCGCCGGGCCGGCGATCTCTGCGCGGCAGCGCTCCAGGCCATGGTCGGCGCCGCGCGCCCGGGGGTGCCGGAGTACGCCCTGAAAGCCGCGGCGGCGCACGCGATCCTCGAGCGCGGGGGAGAGATCGATTTTCTGATCATCGGATCGACGCCGATGGACAGCCCTCGGATGATCTTCGGCAACCCGCGGCCCTCGGCGCGCCGGCTGCTGCGGGGGGACCTGATCCTCAATGAAATCGCGGCGGGCTATGAGGGGTACACGGCCCAGGCCGGGGTCCCGATCTGCGTCGGGGCGCCCACCGATCAGGTGCGCCGGATGTTCGACGAGGTGGTGCTGCCGGGGTTCAACCTCCTCGCGGCCGAGCTGCGCCCTGGCAATACGTTCGAGATGGTCCGGGAGCGGGCCCAGTTTTTCAG
>VBAN01000269.1:0-1959 GCA_005882445.1 Candidatus Segetimicrobium genomatis
CGCGCCGCGCACGGGAGGCGCTCGAGAGCATCGGCGCCTCTTCCATCCCTCCCGCGATCCTGGTCCGGGATCTTTCCCCGGCGGCCCGGTATCTGGTGGAGTTCGCCAAGGCCACCATGGCCCGGTTCACCATCCTGCTCCTCGACGAACCCACGGCTTCGCTCACCTCGCAGGAGGCGGAGCGCCTGTTTACGGTGATCGACCGGTTCCGGGCGGAGGGGAAAGGCATTGTCTACATTACCCACCGGCTCGAGGAGCTGGCGCGGGTGGGGGATCGGGTCACGGTGTTCCGCGACGGCCGCAGGGTCGCGACACTCCCGGTCAGGGACGCCGGCCAGGAGGTCTTGATCAAGTACATGACGGGCCGCGAGGTGCAGGAGGTCTTCCCCCCGCTTCGAGGAACACCGGGCGATGCAGCCCTGCGCGCCCGGGGGATGACCACGGCCAGCGGGCTGCGGAACGTGGACCTGGACCTCCACGCGGGCGAGATCCTGGGTGTCGGCGGGTTGATCGGGTGCGGGAAATCCGAATTGGGCCGCGCCCTGTTCGGCCTCGAGAAGGTGACGGCCGGCACCGTCGAGCTCTTCGGCCAATCGGTGCCGGGCGCGGCGCTCCGGCCGGACGCGCTGATTCGGCGGGGAGTGATGTACTTTCCGGCCGACCGGCGCGGGGAGGGCCTGGTGCTGAACCGCCCCGTGATCGAGAACATCACGCTGGCCAGCCTCTCCTCCTTTGAGCGCGCGGGCCTGCTCCAGAAGAGCGTGGAGTGGAAGACCGGACTCAGACTCATCGAACGCGTGCGCCTCCGTCCCCCACAGCCCGGCGCCCGCACGGCGGTGCTGTCGGGTGGCAATCAGCAGAAGGTCATGCTGATGAAGGGACTCGTGCGCGCGGCCCGCATCTACCTGTTCGATGAACCGACGCAGGGCATCGACATCGGGGCGAAGGCGGAGATCTACCAGTTCCTGCACAGGCTGGCCGCCGACGGCGCGGCAGTCCTCTTCATCACCTCCGACCTCCTCGAGTTGCTGAATACGTGCCACCGGATGATCATCCTCTACCGCGGACAGGTCTCCGCAGCGCTGGCGCACGGCGAGGCGACGGAAGAGCGGCTGCTGCGGCACTACTTCGGTGAAGTCCAGGAGGCGATCCGTGAGCGCGCAGGATGACGCACTCCAGCGCGCGGCGCCCGCTCCGCTCCGCCGGTCCTCGGCGGCCGCCGAGATCCTCCAGCGGGTCGGGATCCTGCCCATCCTCATCGTCGTGCTGTTCGTCTTCTTCGGCCTCCGCGAGCCGCGCTTCCTCCGCGCGGAGAACCTCTATACCGTGCTTACCCAGTCCGTGTACCTGGTGATGATCACGCTGGCCCAGACCGTCGTACTCCTGACCGGGGGGTTTGACATGTCTGTGGGATCCTCGGTCGCCCTCACCAGCATCGTGGTCGGGCAGATCCTTATGGCTCACGCGAACAACATCACGACCGGGACGGTGCTGGCCAGCGTCGCCGGGGTGGGCGTGGGGACCGCGATCGGCGTGATCAACGGCGGGGTGATCTCCCTCTTTTCCGTCTCGCCATTCATCGTCACCCTGGCGATGCTGTCGATGGCGGCCGGCGGCGCGCTGATTCTCTCGGGCGGGGTTCCGGTGTTCGGGCTCCCGGAAGCGTTTGCCGGCGCGCTGTCGACGGGCGTCCTGTTCGGGATCCCCGTGCCGTGGCTCGTGACCGGGGTGGTCCTCGCCGCGCTGTATGTCGTGCTGGACTGGACGAGATTTGGGCGGTACATCTATGCGCTGGGGGGAAACGCAGAAGCCGCGCGCCTGTCCGGCGTCCCTGTCCGCGCCTACCAGTGGCTGACGTACATCCTGGCCGGCGCCGTCGTCGGGATCGGCGGCGTGATGCTGACCGCCCGGGTGGGCTCCGGCGAACCCAACCTCGGGGCGACCCTGCCCCTGGAATCG
>VBAN01000269.1:1993-3783 GCA_005882445.1 Candidatus Segetimicrobium genomatis
ACCGGGGCCACGCTCGGGGCGATCTTCTTCGTCTTCTTGCGCAACGGGATGGACCTGATACGCATCTCCTCCTACACGCAGATGATCGTGACGGGGCTCTTGCTGGTCCTCGCGATCGTCGCGGACCGCTTCATTCATCGGTAGGCGCTGAGCAAGATCCCGCCAGAGGGGGGTGAGACTGCATCATGAGCACGATCGGGGCGCGCGGTCAGGCAGTCATTGAGACCGTTCCTGCCCGGGACGGGCATCACGCGGTGAAGTACCGGCACGCCGGGGACCGGTTTCTCCTTGTGGAATACGGGGAGATGACGCTCGACCTGACGATCAACTTCCGCATCCTTGGATTCAACGAAGAACTGAAGCGCCAGGGTCTGCGGGGGCTCATCGAGACCGTTCCGGCGCTGCGGAGCATTCTGATTCATTATGACAGCACGAAGCTTTCCACGTCCGATCTGATCGCTGCTCTCAAGCGGTTGGAGGAGAAGGTCCCCACGGCCGAGCACCTGACGATTCCGAGCCGGATCGTCACGCTGCCCATTGCGTTCGCGGACCACTGGACCCGCGCCAATGTCGAGCAGTACGTCAAGTACGTGCGCAAGGACGCCCCGAACGTCGTAGACGGGTACAACATCGACTACATCACGCAATACAACGGCCTGCGGAACCGGGAAGAAGTGATTACGTACATCATGGGAACGGACTGGTGGAACGCCTGTCTCGGGTTCTGGCCCGGGCTGCCGTTCATGTTCCCGCTGGACCCGCGGTATGCGATCGTCACGCCGAAGTACAATCCCACCCGGACGTGGACGACCGAGGGCGCGGTGGGGATCGGCGGTCCGTGCGTCGCCATCTACCCCGTGGACTCGCCCGGCGGCTACCAACTTTTTGGGAGGACGATCCCGATCTACGACCCCAAGCAGCGCAGCAGCGCGTTCAAAGAGAACCCGATTCTCCTGCGCCCCGCGGACCGGGTCCGATTCACGCGCGTGACGGATGAAGAGCTTGACGCTATCCGCCAGCGGGTGGTCGAGGATCGCTACCGGTACCAGATCGAGGACGGGGTCCTCAACGTCCGCGAGTACATCGATTTTGTGAAATCGGTGAAAAGCGAAGTCGAGGCGTTCCGGAAGCGGCAGGAGGAGGCTTTGAAGCACGTGATGATCCCCTGAAAGGAGTGAACGAGATGCTCGAGGTGCTGGAGGGAGGACTGCAGACGACCGTCCAGGACTGGCCGGGCCGGCAGGGCTACCTGGACCTCGGGATGTATCCGGCCGGCCCGATGGACATGCTGAGCTTTCGCGCGGCCAATCTGCTGGTGGGCAACCCGCAGGGGGCGGCCGCGCTCGAGATCACCGCGGGCAATTTCAAAGTCCAGTTCACCGATCGACGCGCGGTCGCGGTCACCGGCGCAGATATGCAGCCCACGCTCAACGGGCGTCCGGTGCCCTCGTGGGAGGCGTTCGCGGTGAGGGGCGGAGACGTCCTCGCTTTGAACATCGTGCGGGGAGCGGGCTTCCGCGCGTACCTTGCCGTCGCGGGCGCGATCGACGTGCCGGAGTATCTCGGCAGCGGAGCGACCTTCACCGTCGGCACCGTCGGCGGGTTCGAGGGGCGCGGCCTGAAGAAAGGGGACCGTGTGGCCCTCCGGCCGGCCGGAAACGTGGATGCGGTGCTCGGCCGCCGGTTCAAGGCATCGGCCGTCCCGGTCTACGAGCGTGAGTGGGAGATCGAGGCGATGCGGGGGCCGCAGGCGGATCCCGACTACATGACCGCTGGGGACATGGAGTTTT
>VBAN01000267.1 GCA_005882445.1 Candidatus Segetimicrobium genomatis
GTTCCCGCGCGGCCGCGCGACAGCGCGCGTCTCCTCGTGCTCGACCGGGCGACCGGTGGGGTCGCACACCGGGTGTTCCGCGATCTGCCCGAGTGCCTCCGGCCGGCCGATGTCCTGGTGCTCAACGACACCAAAGTCCTGCCCGCCCGCCTGCGGGCCCGGCGCCCTACCGGGGGGATCGTGGAGGTGCTGCTCCTACGTCCCGCCTCGAACGGCGTCTGGGAGGCGCTGATCAGGCCTGCGCGGCGCGTGCGGCAGGGCGCGCGTCTCGTCTTCGCGCCGGGCGTGTTGGAGGGCGTGGCGGGTGAACGGACGGCGGCCGGAACCCGGTTGATCGCGCTCGAGCATCAAGGGGATCTTCTCAGGGTGCTGGACCAGGTGGGCGAGACGCCGACCCCCCCGTACATCGCGCGAGCGCCGGACGATCCCCGGGACTACCAGACGGTCTACGCGCGCGCCGCCGGCGCCGTCGCCGCGCCGACCGCCGGGCTGCACTTTACGGAGGGGCTGCTGGCCGGGATTCGCGAGCGGGGGCCGGCGATCGCGTTCCTGACACTGCATGTCGGTTGGGGCACGTTTCGTCCGATCACGGCGGAGGACGTGACGTCGCACCTGATGGAGGCGGAGGTCTACGAGGTGAGCCCGGAGGCAGCCGCCGCCATCAACGGCGCGCGCGCGAGAGAGGGGCGCATCATCGCCGTGGGGACCACCTGTGTGCGCACGCTGGAGTCTGCGGTGGACGACGCCGGCCGCATCCGCCCCGGCGCCGGCAGCGCCACGCTGTTCATCACGCCGGGGTATCGCTTCCGCGCGACGGACGTCCTGGTCACCAACTTCCATCTGCCCCGCTCGACGCCGCTCATGCTGGCCGGCGCGTTCGCGGGGCGCGAGCGCCTGCTCGCGGCGTACGCTGAAGCGATTCGCCGGCGGTACCGCTTCTACAGTTTCGGGGATGCGATGCTGTTCCTCTGAGCGGCTCCGGCCGTCACGGAAGACGCGCCGCGGGCGTCGCGGACGTCACTCCGGAGGGGCGAGCCGGGTCCACCCACGCGTGTATGGGTTCCACTTCTCCAGAGGACGGCCGAGGTAGTCGCGCCCCTCCACCTGATAGCCGGCCGCCAGGAGGCGCTTGCGGGCCTCGGCGTAGTACCGGTAGTCGAGCTGCCAGGTGCCGCGCAGGGGATTGCGGTAGAGCCCAAGCCCGCCCAACAGCCGCTCGATATTCTGCGCCTCCGAGTCGGCAGCCCGCAGTTCGACGCTCTGGGTGAGCGTGCCGAAGGCCTCCACGTTGGGAGACTGGGGGGCGGCGGGCGGAGCTCCCCCGGGGTTCGCCGCGGTCGCCCTCCCGGGCACCCCGGCCGCGGGCGCGGGCTTCGCGACGACCGGCGCGGCCCCCGCGGGGGCCGCAGGCGCCGGGGTCCCGGCTGCGGCCGGCGGGGTCGCGGCGGCGCGCTGCGCCTTGATGGCTTCGGCCTTCGCCTTCGCCGCGGCGATCTTCTCTTCGCGAGTCATCTCGGATTCGCCCATGTCCCTCTCCCGAGGCGGACAAGCGCCTGCGGTCCCTGGAGGTCCCGGCCGCGGGCGGCCGGGCCGGCTACTGCGGCTTTGCCTCGAGGAGATAGATCCCCGTGCCGGTGTACTGGCGGGAGCCGGCGACGCGGAACGCGCGATCGAGCGCCGGAAACAGCTGAGCCTGCATGCTGCGGGTAAACGGGATGCTCACGATCAGCCACACCCGCGGGTGCTGCTGAGCCAGTTCCCGCGCCCGGAGATCCGTAAACGCGTGTGCCCGGTCGCCGTCTGGAGCCAGATTGGCGGCGGTCAGGGTCAGCGACGGGTGTGGGTCACGATCGTAGTACGTGAAGGCGCTCCTGGTCGCGTTGTTCACGTACAGAAAAAAGTCGCCGGGCTTCCCCTGGTGCTCGATCAGGGACGCCGCCGCCCGCCACTGGAAGTGGTTGAACCCGGGGTCGCTGTAGAGGCGGACCAAGGTCGGCGCGCTGTAGAGCAGGATACCCACCGTGAGCGCGGCCGCCACCCGATCCCGCCACCCGTGGATCCGCTCCGCGATCTCAAAGATGCCCGCCGCGAGGAACGCGGCGTAGAGCGGGACGAGAAACGACAGCCACCTCGGGTAATAATAGTGGTTCGCCAGCGCGAGGGCGAACGTGCCCACGACCGCGACAATCAGGGGGAGCCCAACGAGCGCGAGGCGCCGCCGGTCGGAGGCGAGGGCGGCCCCGCCCCGCCACAGGATCACGAGAAACGGCAGGAGGACGGCAAACTGTCCGCCGGGTCCCAGCGTGCCCGGGAACAGATAGTTCGCCATCCCGAAGAGCGAGCCTCCGAACGCGATCAGCCCGAGGAGGTCCCCAGGGTCGCGCGCGGTGACCGCGCTGCCCAGAC
Organism: Candidatus Segetimicrobium genomatis; assembly: GCA_005882445.1. Lineage (GTDB taxonomy): Bacteria > Sysuimicrobiota > Sysuimicrobiia > Sysuimicrobiales > Segetimicrobiaceae > Segetimicrobium. Next base: position 2,407 of record VBAN01000267.1, read on the forward strand.
TCTGCAGGGTGCCGTGGAGGTGGAACGCCTGCGCCCACAGCGGGGGGATCCAGGGCGCGTACAGGACGGCGGCGGCCGCCACGGCCGCCATCCACCGGGCGAGGCGTCCGCGCTCATACACGGCCACCCAGATGCCGTGGGCCAGCAGGACCAGCGCCCCGATGTACTGCGTGTACACCATCAGCGCCGACGCGAGGACGTAGCCCGCCCACAGGATCGGCCGGTCCCGTTCCACGCTCGCGGCGAGCGCCAGTGTGGACGCCATGACGAGCGCGCCGAGGAGCGCGTACATTCTGGCTTCCTGCGAGACCAGAATGTGGAAGGGCGACACCGCGACGAACAGCGCGCCGAGCAGGCCCACCGGCTCCGAGGAGACGCGGCGCGCCAGGCCATAGGTGAGACCCACGGAGGCGAGACCGAAGCACGCCGACGGAAATCGAAACGCCGCCTCCCCCACGCCGGCGATCTCGGCCCAGGCCTTCATGAAGAGGTAGTAGAGCGGAGGATGGAACTCCACCGCCCGCAGCATCGGGAGGACGTCATGCCACCGGGCGCGGGCCATCGTGATGACCACGATCTCGTCGTACGAGAAACTGGGCGCGCCGAGCGTCGCGAAGCGAAGAACGGCGGCGACGGCAAGGATGCCGGCGAGGATTACCCTCGGGTTGAAGGCGTCGTGGGGAGCGGGCTCGGGCGGTCGCTGCGGCGACGGCGGGTCGGCTCGATGCATTGACCCGTCACCTTTCGGCCTCCCCGATATCCTCCCCTCCGCATGGTGGTATACTCCGAGCCGTGACCGTACGCTTCGAGGTCGTCCATGTCGATGGCGAGACCGGCGCCCGGGCGGGGCTGCTGCACACGCCGCACGGGACCGTGGAGACTCCGGTCTTCATGCCGGTCGGCACCCACGGGACCGTTCGCGCGCTCACCCCTGAGGAGGTCGCGGGCACCGGCGCCCAGATCATTCTGGCCAACACCTTCCACCTCTCGCTGCGCCCCGGCGCCGAGCTGATCAGCCGCGCCGGCGGGCTGCACGCGTTCATGCATTGGGACCGGGCGCTGCTCACAGACAGCGGTGGGTACCAGGTGTTCAGCCTCCCGCATCTCCGCAAGGTCTCAGACGCGGGGGTGCTGTTCCGTTCGCCCATCGACGGGCTGGAGGTTGCGTTTTCGCCCGAGCGCGTGATCGCGATCCAGGAGGCGCTGGGGGCGGACATCATCATGCCGCTGGATGTCTGTTTGGGCTATCCGGCGGAAGGCGCCGAGACCGCGGAAGCGCACCGCCGGACCGTCCTGTGGGCCCGGCGGTCCAAGGCCGCTCACACGCGGGAGGACCAGGCGTTGTTCGGGATCGTGCAGGGCGGGTTCGATCTGCCGCTCCGGAGGCGGGCCGCCGATGAGACGGCCGAGCTCGGCCTTCCCGGCTATGCGATCGGAGGCCTCTCCGTTGGGGAGTCGAAGGCGATGACCTACGATCTCCTCTCCGCCGTCACGGAGCGCCTCCCCGCCGCCTGCCCCCGGTACCTGATGGGGGTGGGTTCGCCGCCGAGCCTGGTCGAAGGTGTGCGGCGCGGCGTCGACATGTTTGACTGCGTGATGCCGACCCGCATCGGACGCACCGGGATGGCGCTCACCGGCGCGGGGCCCCTCAGCCTCCGCCGGGCCGCGTTCGCCGAGGACCTTTCGCCGCTCGAGCCGGGGTGCCCGTGCCCGGCCTGCCGCCACTACACGCGCGCCTACCTGCGCCACCTGTTCAATGCCGGGGAGATGCTCGGACCGCGGCTGCTGAGTCTCCACAACCTCGTGTTCATGGGACGGTTGGCGGCAGCGATGCGTCAGGCGATCTGTGAGGATCGGTTTGGGAGTTG
>VBAN01000273.1 GCA_005882445.1 Candidatus Segetimicrobium genomatis
CTGTTCAAGCACGCGCTGCGCAACGCCGCGCTGCCGGTCCTGACCGTCCTGGGCCTCCACTTCGGCCAGATGCTGGGCGGCGCGCTCATCGTGGAGTCCATCTTCGCGTGGCCCGGCATGGGACGTCTGGCCGTCCAGGCGGTGTTGGGCCGCGATTTTCCGGTCGTGCAGGGCGCCGCGATCATGGGCGCGGCCGTCTTCATCGCCGTCAATTTCACGGTGGATCTGCTCTATGGCTGGGTCGACCCTCGTCTTCGAAGCGCCGCGCAGCGCGCCTAGGGCGCAGCGGGCGTCGCCGGTTCGCCGGCTGCTGCGCAGCCCATCGGGGGCCGTGGGCGCGGCACTCCTGGCCGTGCTGCTCGCGGCCGGCTTCGTCAGTTCGGTTGTGACCCCCTACGACCCGGCAGCCCAGAATCTGGACCTCACCGTGCATCCGCCCTCGTTGACCCCGGTGCATGGCGCCGTCCACCTGCTCGGCACCGATCAGCTCGGGCGCGACGTGTTCAGCCGGCTGCTCGTCGGCCTCCGGATCTCGCTGCTCGTCGCCCTGGCCGTCGTTCCGCTCTCGACGCTGGTGGGCCTCACCGTCGGCATGGTGACGGGATACCGCGGCGGATGGCTCGACGTCGCGCTGATGCGCCTCGTGGACGCGCAGCTGTCCATCCCGACGCTCCTGCTCACGGTCGCCGTGGTCGCCGTGCTCGGCTCGGGCCTGCTGCAGATCGTGGCCGTGCTCGTGATCGCCGGGTGGCCGGGCTACGCGCGCGTGGTGCGCGCCGAGGTCCTGTCTCTACGGGACCGCGAGTTCGCGGCGGCGGCGCGGGCGGTCGGCGCCTCCGACTTCCGTATCCTCGCGCAGCACGTGCTGCCGAACGTACTTCCGACCGTGCTGGTGCTGGCGACCCTGCACCTGCCGGTGGTGATCGTGTTGGAGGCGGCGCTGAGCTTTCTCGGCCTCGGCATCCAGCCGCCGACCCCGAGCCTCGGGCAGATGCTCGGGTACTCGCAGGACCTGGTGTGGCAGGCCTGGTGGATGCCGACCATCCCCGGCGTGGCCATCACCGTTGTGGTCCTGGCCTTCAACCTGTTGGGCGACCGCATGCGCGATGTGCTCGATCCACGCCTGCGGGGCCTGGGGCCGGTGTGACGATACACCGCGGGAGGACGCGGCATGGCCGCTGAGACTTCAGTTCACGGCGGCCGGCAGAGGGGGGACCGGCGCGTGACCCGCGACATCCTGCGGGAGTTCACGCTCGGATCGCTCTCCAGGGCGATTCAGAGCCGCGACATCTCGCCCGTCGAGGTGACGGAGGCGTGTCTCGCACGTATCGATCGCCTCGACCGAACGCTCAATGCCTTCATCACCCTGACGCCGGACCGGGCGCTCGCCGCCGCCCGCCGCGCGGAGCGGGAGATCACCGCCGGCCGACCGCGCGGGCCGCTGCACGGCGTGCCGATCGCGCTCAAGGACCTCTTTGCCACGGCCGGCGTGCGGACGACGTGCGGTTCCCGCATCCTGCGTGACTGGGTGCCCGCCGAGGACGCCGGTGTGGTCACGCGGCTGCACGAAGCCGGCGCGGTGATCCTCGGCAAACTCAACATGAGCGAGTTCGCGTATGCGGCGATCCACTCGGATTACGGTCCGCCGCGAAACCCGTGGAATCTGGACCGCTTTACCGGCGGCTCGAGCAGCGGGTCCGGCGCGGCCGTGGCCGGGGGTCTGTGCTTTGGCGCGACGGGCACCGACACCGGAGGCTCGATCCGAAATCCCGCCGCCCACTGCGGCATCGTGGGGCTCAAGCCCACCTACGGACTGGTCAGCCGCGCCGGCGTCGTTCCGCTGGCCTGGTCGCTCGACCACGCCGGTCCAATGGCGCGCACGGTCGAGGACGCGGCGATCCTGCTGGACGCGATGGCGGGGTTCGATCCGGCCGACCCCACCTCCATGGCTCCAGCCCCTGGCGGCGCCGGCGCCCGGCCCCCGCTCGAAGCCTCCGCTCCGGCCCTCCGGTCTCTGCGTCTCGGCGCGGTAGACGGCCAGCTCGCGAAGGAGACGTCGGCGGATGTGGCGGCGCGCGTGCGGGAGGCCGTGCGTGTGTTGCAGCCGCTGGTCGCGGAGGTGGAGGAGGTCATCCTCCCGATGCTCGAGGAGATGGTGGCCGCGTGGTGGACGATCTGTCTTGCGGAAGCGTCGGCGTACCATCAACAGACGCTCGCCGCGCGTGCGCAGGACTTCGGGCCCATCGTGCGCGAGCGGCTGCAGGCGGGTCTCGCGATCCCGGCGGTCCAGTACGTACAGGCGCAGCGGGTGCGACGGGCGGCGGTGCTCGAATTCGACAAGCTGCTCGCCCACGTCGACCTGCTGGTGCTGCCCGCGACCTTCGCCGAGGCGCCGCCGATCGCGGCGGCCGACGCGGTACACTCGTCGCAGGTGCTGCGGCGGCGGACCGTACCGACGGCGCCCTTCAATCTACTCGGCCTGCCGGCGGTTTCTGTGCCGTGCGGGTTCACGGACTCCGGCCTGCCGGTTGGGCTGCAGATCGTCGGCCGGCGCGGCGAAGACCGCCTCGTGCTGGCAGCCGCCCATCTCTATGAACAATCGGCCGGCTGGTGGACCCGCCGGCCGCCCCTCGACGAGCGCACACCGTCATAGTGATAGAGAGCGCGGGCTCACATCGGGAACTGCGATCCCGCGAGCCTGAGGGAACCTGCCGCAGTTGAGATCCGGGAGGGATGGAGAATGTCGGGTCCTGGCTCCAGACCACGCGCATTGATCACCGGGGCGTCCGCCGGCATCGGCGCGGCGTACGCCGAGCGATTGGCACGCGACGGGTACGATGTTGTCCTGGTCGCGCGGCGGCGGGGCCGCCTGGAGGCGCTGGCCGAACGGCTGCGGCGCGAGGCGGACGCGCATGCCGAGGTGCTCGAGGCCGACCTCACCGATCCCGGCGCGCTCGCGCGGGTGGAAGCGCGCGCCGCCGGTGATGAGTCGTTGGCGCTCTTGGTCAACAACGCCGGCTTCGGCGGATACGGTCCCTTCGTGCAGGTCGACCCGGAGGTCATTGACGGCCTCATCGACGTCCACGTCCGGGCCGTTGCCCGCCTCACCCGCGCCGCCCTCCCCGGGATGGTCCGCCGCCGCGCGGGCGGCGTGATCAACGTCGCATCCCTGCTCGCGGTCAGCGGTCCCGTACCGCCGGATCCGCTCCCTCACCGCGCCACGCACGCCGGCGCGAAGGCATTCATCGTGACCTTTACGCAGGCCCTCGCGGGCGAGCTCACCGGCACGGGGGTCAAGGTGCAGGTGGTGCTCCCAGGGCTGGTCGCGACGGAGTTCCACACCGTGCTGGGGATGGACCTGAGCGCGAGGCCACGGATGACGGCGGCCGATGTGGTCACCGCGTCGCTTGCGGCATTCGCGCGGGGCGAAGTCACGTGCGTCCCCGCCCTCGAGGATGCGTCGCTGCTCGAACGGCTCGCGGAGGTACAGCGCTCGGTGCTGAAGACCGCGACCACGCCCACGCTTGCGGGCCGCTATCGGTCGGGCGCGGCCTAACGCGGTCACAGCTCCGCTGGCGAGTGCCGGGAGGAAGGCCTTCCTGAGTCATGGAACCCTAGCCGTATCACCGTGGATGCGCGCCCGCGAGGCACCGGGGGCGCGGGGGAGGGGGATGTCGTGGACGAGATGCGCGGGTCGGACCCTCGGCAGGGGCGGGTGAGCCGGCGCGGCTTCGTCGCCGGCGGGCTGGCGCTGGGCGGCGGGCTGGCCGGGGTGCGCGCGTTGGGAGGCCCCGGCGGGTTGCTGATTCCCGCAGCGGCGGCCGCGGCCGCCCAGCCAAAGCGCGGCGGGACCCTGATCGCCGCCCAGGAGATCGACCCGGTCAGTC
>VBAN01000271.1 GCA_005882445.1 Candidatus Segetimicrobium genomatis
TCGCATTCCCTATATACGACATTCTTTACTTTTCTCCTGCTGGGAATTGGAGGAAATTTTTGAAAGCCTGCGAGAATCCGAGATCGCTGGTCCAGGCCTGGGATTCCCCCAGAATTCACTGGTCCCGGCCCTTCGCCCTTGGTTGCAACATTGGCCAAGCCGAGCAGTCTGAACACCCGTCCTCCGTCGATCGATCCACGGGCCCTTCCGGGGACTGAGACGCTGTTCTCACCCGTGCGGGCCCGGAGACGGCCGGACGCCAGGGCCAAAGGGCAGGATCCGGTGACCTCCGCGCCCGCCAGCAGGCGCCGCACGCGGGCGACAATTACATCGCGTGCCGCGACAAACCCGTCGCTGACGGCTGGGACGTCGTCCCATCGCGCCACTGCCAGGGTGGGCGGCGCGACGTGACCGAGGTCGCATCCAAACGAGACGACGCGCCACGCCGTCATCAGCTCCTCACGCGTCACCCGTCGAGGCCGGTCGTGCCGGACGTCGATGCCGTCCTTCAGGAGGGCCTCCGCGACCTTGGGGGGGACTTCCGGTTCGGGGTCGATGCCCGCGGAGGTCGCGCCGACGTCCAGTCCCAGTTCGCCGGCCAGCCGCCGGAGGTAGGCCGCCGCGACGACGCTCTTCGCGGCGCCGTGGAGACAGACAAATACCACGGTTCTCTCAGCGGGATCCAACTCGCTCGCCTCCCTCGGCATCACTTCACAAAGACCCACGCCGGCTTCAAGATCGAGAAGCCGACCAGGCCGACGGCCGCCGCCACGGCGACCAGCGCCGGATTGCCGACTCTCCGTCGGGCCAGCGCCACAAGGCTGACAAGCGCGATCAGAGCGGTCAGCCAGTCGCCGATCTCAATCTTCCCTAGGAGCACCGCCGCCCCCAGGATCGTTCCGAAGCCCTGCACATTGGGGTTGCCGCGGTGCCGGATCAGGATGGGCGCCACGATCAGGACCAGGAGGAACGAGGGAAGGAAGATGCCCACCGTGGAGATGACCGACCCCCAGAAGCCCGCGACGAGGTAGCCCACAAACGTGGCGGTGATGACGACCGGGCCCGGGCTGAGCATCCCCATCGCCACGGCGACGAGGAACTGGCGCTCGGTGAGCCACCCGGTCTGCCGGACCAGCCCGTTCTCAAGAAATGGCACGATCACCAAGCCGCTGCCAAACGTCAGGGATCCCGCCTTGAGGAAGAAGACGAGGAGCTTGCCCAGGATCCCGGCGCTCGGCGCGCTCCCCGCCGCGGGCGGCAGCGCGGCGAGCAGCGGCAGCGCGGGGGCGCGCCACCTCCGGAGGAGTGTCCCGTACCAGAGGATGCCGATCACCCCCGAGACGATGAAGAGGAGCGCCACTTCCGCGCGCAGGGCCACCGTGATGGCCAGACACGCCGCAGCGATCCCCCACTGCAGGCGGTCCTCCATGCCCAGCGCCGCCAGCCGGTAGCACGAGTACAGGATCATGGCGATCACCGCCGGGCTCACCCCATAGAAGATCGCTTTGATCGGCGGAAGGTCGCCAAAGTAGACGAACAGCGCGCCCAGCGCGGCGACGAAGATGAAGTTGGGGAGAATGAAGGCCCAGCCGCCGGCCCACGCCCCCCAGAATCCCCCGCGGAGGTAGGCAATGAAGATGCCCACCTGGATGGCGAGCGGCCCCGGCAGCGACTGGCACACCGCCACCCCCTCGCGGAACTCGTCCTTCGTGAGCCACCCCCGCTCTTGGACGAGTTCCTTCTCCATCTGCCCGACCAGGGCCACGGGACCGCCGAAGCCAACGGCGCCGAGACGGAGATAGTACATGACGAGATCCCGAATGGGGACCCGTCGAACGCCGTCTCCCTGGCTCATGTGGATCCCTCCGTCATGTGGTTACTTGGTGGGCATGGCGATTCTCAGGACGGGATGGCCACCGACGTTTTGCAGCGGCAGATAGACGCGGTGGTCCGTCGAGTCGACGACCACGACATGAGCATATCCAGCGCGGATCTCGCCAAGTTTCTGGAGGCTGTCCGCGCCTTCGGCAAAAACCGTCACGATGCCGCTCTCCGCGGCGACGTATAGCCAATGCATCCCTGCGTCCAAGGCGAGCACATCAGGGTCAGGCCCAACGGACTGGGTACCGATGACGCGCCCGACCTGCAAATCGAATACCAGGAGCGTCGCGTTGCCGTCGCACGCGATGAATGCCAACCGACGCCGAGCATCGATAAGGAGCCCGTGGGCGTGGCGGCAGCCGGGCAGGCTATGCCGCGCCACGATGCCGGCTGTGGCCGGATCGATCTCAACGAGCGCGATCTCCTGCACGACGCGGTTGGCCCGGACGTCGATCACCGTGTCCGTGCCGCCTGCTTCGTCGGACACGAACAACCTTTCGGTGATCGGATCAAAGGCCATCCCGTCGGGATACTCGCCGCCGGGCATCCGGGCTATGATGCGGTTCGTCGCTTCGTCGATCGCGACAACCTCGTTGGTCCCCGTCGCGGTCGCGTACACGCGCCCGAGCGACGGAATGGCCAGAACGCCGTGCACCGCGGCGACGGCCGGGATCTCGGCCACCACCCGCGATCCGCGAGTGTCGAAGACAACGATCGTGCCGGCCCCCAGGTGAGCGATGTAGAGCCGGCCGCGTGCCTCGTCGAGGCTCGCATAGTCGAACCGCGAGGCGGGCCCCGGGAGCGGCACGTCTCGGAGCGTCGAGAGGGGCGCCTGCGAGGCGCGAACCGTTGAACAGAACACCGCGAGGCTCAGCGCGGCGAACGCGCCGAGAGCCACGCGATGTCCCAGAATTCGTCGTCCCCTAACGAGCATCGCGTGCTTGAACCTCCTCGTACACGGCCGCCCGGCAGCTCCGCGGGAGGAACACGTAGAGGCGCCGTCTGGTGCGGTCAAAAGCGGTGGTGTGCGCGCCCGCCTCCGTCGGAAGCGCTTGCGCGAGCGCCATCTCGCGGGTATCGACGACGTCGACGAGCCCCGGTTGTCCAATGGCGACGTACAGGTGCGATCGATCGGGGTTGTACCAAATCGCGTCGGGCTCCCCCGCGATGGCCACACCCGCCACTTCCCGCCCCGTTTCAAGGTCAAGCGCGACGACCTTGCCGCCATCGCAGCCGACAAACGCCCGGCCGTGCTCCGCGTCGAGGTCGAGCCCGTGCGGCCCGGCTGAGGACACCGGCCACTGCGCCTGCGGTGCGAGGGTGGCCGCAGCCAGGACGGCGACGGATGCCGGATCTCGAACGTTGACCAGGAACCGATCACCAAGGGAATCGTACGCACACCAGCGCGGCCTGCCCGGCAACGCGGTCTCGGTCACCACGCGCCCAGCCTGAAGATCGACGAGCCTCGCGCGGAAATCGCCCACGTCGGCAACCAGAACCTGCCGACGCTGCGGGTCCCACGCAAGGCCGTTGGGCTTCGGCCCCACGGCCACTTCCTCCACCACCTCGCCCGACGCCGCCTCGATCACGAGGACCTTCCCGGCACCCCGGGCGGCGGCGAAGACGAGACCTTCCCCCTGGGCGCACAGCACGCCGCTCGCTTCCGGGCAGCCCGGAATCGTGGCGTGGTGAACGCCGCGCTCGCCGTCGAGGACTTCAACGGTCCCTGCTGCAGTATGCGCGACGAACACCCGTCCCGTCCGGAGGTGCACGTCGCCGTGGTCGAACCCGCCCGACGGGTGGCGCGGGAAGTCTATTGACCGGACCAGGGCCAATGTCACCGCATGCTACCGCCCTTCGGCGACCTGCCGCCGGCACCACGCATACAAGGCGTCGTACAGGGGAGTCTCCAGGCGAATCTTCTCGTGATCGTTGTCTCCGTGCAGCAACGCGAAGCCGTGCGCGATCGCCTTGAGCCCGGCCGCTTCTGGGACGATATCGACGTCCGCGGCGACGTCTGCGCCGTGCACGATCCTGGCGAGCCGCTCGAGCGCCGGGTCGGTGAGGCCGTATTTGACCATGATCGATTCGAAACTGCAGCGTCCATCGACGTGACCGAGCTCGACGCCCTTCACGTCGAACGGAACGGCTCCCCTGCGCTCGGCCACCGCCGCCACTTCGTCCGCGGAAACGTAAATGAATTCGGCGTCCCTGTCGACAAAGCGCCGGATCAACCACGGACAGGCGATCCGGTCGACGTTGGCGTTCTTGCGCGTCACCCATTTCATGTCCGCCACCTCCATCACGCTTTGCTTTGGGGCTTCAGCGCCCGCTCGCCGCCCGCGGCGTACCACGCAGCCAGGCCGCCTCGAATGTACTTCGCGTCGAACCCGCGCTCGCGGAGCGCCGCTGTGACGCCACAGCCCACGTGGTACCCGTACGCGCAGTAGACGAAGACGGGAGTGCCGGCCGGGAGTTCCTTCGACCACTCGTCCACGCGATCCGGGTCCCTCCAGATCGCCCCCTGCATCATCTCCGTGCTGCGCGAGAAGTAGTGCTTGGGGCGGGCATCGAGCACCTGGAGCCGCCCGCCCTTCGCCAACTCCGCGGAGAGCTCCTCAACGGAGACCGAGGGCAGGGGAGTGTCGGCCGTGTCCTCTCGCCTCGGCAAGCCCCGGCTGCCCGCCTCCATCAGCCGATCCCCGGCCGCCGTCCAGTCGATGTTCCGCATGAAGGCATCGATGTAGGCGGAGGCGTTCGCGCCGAAGTCGAGGCTATACGCATGTTCGTACATGTCGAGCGCGAGCACTGGAACAGTGTCCATCATGACCTGGGAATGATCGAGGGCGATCAGATTGTAGAGCCTCCCACTCTCGCCGCCACGCGGCGACGCTGCCGAACTGCTGCTCCAGCGCGCCCGACATGCACGCGGCGATCGGCGAGCCCGCGCCGGAGCCGGTGAAGAGCACCGCGCCATCCCCACCCAAGCTGCCGAAGTACAGCTCGTGGAGCGCCACCGAGCCCGCGGCGGCGAGCTCTTCATGCTTGAGGGCCCGGATCCGGTACCCCGGCACGGCCGCGAGGTCGAGGGCGTTCAGTTCGTCGCGGACCGCATTCAAGGACCGCACGGCAGTTCCGTAGGCGTTCTCGTAGTGGCTCACGATGAGCCGTTCCGAGAGCCCGTTCAGGGCCCAGGGTTTGCAGGCAATCGGAGCGATGTGCCGGCGCATGAGGGATCCCCTTTCGCATTCCCGAGCTGGTCGCCGTGAGCGTTATGGAGGCAATATCTATTGCATACAATAGCAACATATGATACTCTTGTCAACGTCAAATGTCTTGGGTCGTGTTCTCCTACTCCCTCCCGTCCGCGGGGCGGTCGAGCCCGCGGGTCGCTGTCTGGCGCCGCCTGCGCGCCCTGGGCGCCATCGCCCCCAAGGGGGGCGTGCACGTCCTGCCCGCGCGCGACGAGTGCGTCGAGGCCTTCCAGTGGCTCGCTCAGGAGGTCGAGCAGGCCAAGGGCGACGCCCTGCTGTTTCGCGTCGAGCGATTCGAGGGGCTCAGCGACGCCCAGCTGATCGAGCTCTTCCAGGAGGCGCGGAAGCGGGACTACGACTCCCTCGACGCCCGGGCGGCAGATTTGGAGAAGTCGCTCGACGCACGGGCCGGGCGGACACGGGACCTCGCCAGGGCGCGCGACCTCCTCGCCCGTTTGCGGCGGGAACACGCTGAGATCGCCCGGATCGACTTCTTCGACTGCCCGGCCGGGGCCCAGGCGGCCGGGCGATTGGCCAGAATTGGACAGGCGCTCGCTCCCGGCGAGGCCGCCGAGGCGCGGGTACCCCCCGCCACGGTCGCCGCGTACCGCGGCAAGCGCTGGGTGACGCGGCCGCGCCCCCATGTGGACCGGCTGGCATGCGCCTGGCTGATCCGGCGATTCATCAACCCCGGAGCGCAGATCCGGTACGCGACCGCGCCGGAGCCGGAGGAAGTGGCGTTCGATATGCGCGGGGCTCAGTTCGGGCACCGGGGCAACCTCTGCACGTTTGAGACCATGCTCAAGGCGTTTGGGCTGGACGATCCCGGCCTGCGCGCGATCGCGGAAATCGTGCACGAGATCGACCTGCGCGACGGCCGCTATACCCGCCCGGAGGTGCCCGGGGTCGACGCGATCCTCAAGGGCTGGGTGACCTACACCGACGCGGAGCGCGAGGCCCCCGGCATCGCGCTCTTCGACGGCCTCCACGCGGCGCTCTCTCAGGTCCCGCGTGTGGCGCCATCGCGGAAGCGGCGGTAAAGGTGAGCCCCGGCCTGCTGACCCGCGACGGGCGCCTGCTGGTGGCCGCCCGCGCGGTGCGGATGTTCGCGTACGGCTTCCTCTCGGTGATCCTCGCGCTGTATCTCTCGGCCGCGGGGTTTTCGGCGGCGCAGATCGGCTGGCTGTTCACCGCAGCCCTGGCCGGCGGCGCGGCCACCACCGCGGCCGTCTCGCTCATGGTGGACCGCTGGGGGCGCAGGCGGACCCTCATCGCCTCGGCCCTCCTGATGGCGGCGGCGGGGATCGCGCTGGCGACCCGGCAAGGCTTCCTTGTGCTGCTGCCGCTCTCCGCGATCGGCGCGCTGAGTCCCACCGGGCTGGAGATCGGCCCCTTCCAGTCGCTCGAGCAGGCCGCCCTCGCGCAGGCCACGACGGCGCCCCATCGCGTGATGCCCTATGCGTGGTACAACCTGGCGGGGTCCGTGGCCGCGGCGCTCGGCGCCTTGGCGGCCGGGGCCGTGCCCGCGGCCTTCCGGATCATGGGGGGAACGGCCGCCGCGGCGGAGCAATCGCTCGTCTGGGCCTCCGCCGCCGCCGGAGTGATCCTCGCCGGTCAGTATCTCGCCCTGTCGGCAGCGGTCGAGGTTGCGGCCGCCGGGCGCTCCCATGCCGCGCCCTCCGGGCTCGGGCGGTCGCGACGCGCCGTGATCACGCTCACCGCGCTCTTCGGCGTCGACGCGCTCGCCGGCGGGCTCGTGGTCCAGAGCCTGGTCGCGTTCTGGTTCTCCCGGCGCTTCGGCATCAACTTGGAAACCCTCGGGCTCCTGTTCTTCGCGACGAATTTGCTCTCCGCGCTCTCCTATCTTGCGGCGGCGGGGCTCGCCTCGCGCTTTGGCCTGCTGAACACGATCGTCTTCACCCACCTGCCGTCCAACCTGCTCCTCGGGCTCGTCCCGTTCATGCCGTCGTGGCCGCTCGCCGCCGCGATGCTGCTGGCGCGCTCGGCCCTCTCACAGATGGACGTCCCCACCCGGCAGGCGTACACGATGGCGCTCGTCGCCCCCGAGGAGCGGGCCGCCGCGGCCGGGCTGACCAACGCCGTGCGCCCGGCGGCCCAAAGCCTGGCGCCGGCGATCTCCGGGCTTGCCCTGCAGTCCGCAGTGAACGGCCTCCCGTTCGTGCTCGCGGGGGCGTTGAAAGCGGCCTACGATCTCACGCTTTGGGCCGT
>VBAN01000272.1 GCA_005882445.1 Candidatus Segetimicrobium genomatis
ATGGTCCCTCGCGGTGGCCTCCTCATCCCGCAGGGCGCGCCCGGTCAATTCCAGGAACACTTCCTCAAGAGTGGCATCGGACCGCTGGGTGACCAGCACCTTCAGCTCCGCCGGCGACCCCACGGCCAGCAGGCGTCCGTGATCGATGATCGCCACCCGGTCGCAGCCCTCCGCCTCCCCCATGTTGTGGGTCGACAGGAACACCGTGAGCCCGCCCTCCCGCAGGCCCGCCACCTGATCCCAGAGGCGACGGCGCCCCTGAGGGTCCAGGCCCGCCGTCGGCTCGTCCAGGAATAGCACGTACGGGCGGTGCATGAGGGCCCGCGCCAGCTCCAGCCTCCGCTTCATGCCTCCGGAAAAGGTGCGGACCGGTCGATCGGCATCGCCCGCGAGCTCCGCCCACGCGAGCGCCTCGCGCACGCGCGACGGCAGCCAGTGGGGGTGGATGCGGTAGAGCACGGCGTGCAATTCCAGGTTCTGCCGGGCGGTGAGCCGATCATCCAGCGCCGGTTCCTGAAAGACGACCCCGATGAGATCGCGCACCTGCGGCGCCTCCTGCACGACATCGCAGCCGCCCACGCGCGCGGTGCCCGCCGTCGGAAGCAGGGTCGTGGTCAGCATGCGGTGCAGCGTCGTCTTCCCGGCCCCGTTGGGGCCCAAGAGCCCGAACAGCTCGCCGGACCCCACCTGCAGGGACATCTCGTTGACGGCCGCGACGCCCACAAACCGGCGCGTCAGCCCGACGCACTCGACAGCCGGCGCGACGCCGCTAATGACCGACCACCACGCTGTGGGCGCCCCGGCCGGCCGGGATGGTGGCGACGACGCGCAGCGAGGCGGCGTCGACGACCGACACGTCATCCGACCGTCCGTTGGCCGTATAGATCTTCCTGCCGTCGGGAGCGACCGCCACCCCCCACGGCCTCCGCCCCATCTTTTGGGTGACGGTGGCGATGACCGCGCCGCGCGACGCGTCGATGACGAACAGGCAGTTGCAGCGGCCGCCCACGACGTAGACGCGCCCGCTGTCGGGGGCGACGGCCACGCCGACCGGCTTGCTGTCGCGGCCCAGCTCGATGGTCTGGATCACCTCGTGCCGGGCCGGGTCGATGACGGAGAGGGTTCCCGCCGTCTCCGCGGAGGCATAGGCGCGGACGCCGTTGGGGGCGAAGACGACGACCCGCGGACGCTCGCCGACGAGCAGGTTCTTGATCGGCCGTCTGGTCGCGGTGTCGATCACCGTGACGGTGTTGCTGGTCTCGGCCGTCACGTACACCCACCGGCCGTCCGGGCTCACGCCCACCCCTTCGGGCTCGATCCCCACCGGGATCGCGGCGATGACCTTTCCGGTCCCGAGGTCGAACACCGTGGCCGTCACGTTGTCCTCGTTGGAGCAGTAGAGGGACCTGCCGTCGGGCGTGACCGCCAGCCGCTCGGGGTCCGATCCGCAGGGGTATTTGGCCCGGACCTTCCCCGTGCCGGCGTCGACCACCCAGATGAACTTGTACGGCGATTCCCGGCGGTTGGGCCACGGATCGGTGACCGCGATATACAGGGTCGAACCGTCCGGGCTGAGCGCCATCCCCCTCGGGCGCGCGGTCCCGGCCGGCCCGATCGGAATGGTGCCGGCCACCCGCCCGCCGGCGGCGTCGATCACCGTCAGGCTGCCCCCGAACTCATTGCTCACGTAGATCCGGGGACCGGATGCGCCCGGCGCGGGGCCGGCCGAGATCATCATCGACGCGGCCAGGAGCGCCGCGGCGGCCGCGCTGAACCGGGCCCACCGTCTCGAGGGCGCAGGACACCGCCGTGCCATGCCTGTCCCCTCTGTGCCGGCCCGCACCGGACGAGGCCCGCCTACGTGATGGAGAAGCGGCACGTGCTCTCCGGGGCGAGATCCCCCAGCTGATCCAGGACCTGCTGGGGGTCGCGTCCGGGCGCGTTGACGTTGGGGATGCCGCCCACCGGCTCCGCGGCCCCCAGGAGATCGCCCGAGTCTCGCTGCAACCTCACCATCTCGAGCGGCTGGCGCAGTTGGTGATCCCAGCGCCGGAAGGTCAACACGATGCCCTTGTGCCCATCCAGCACCGCGCGGTCGCTCTCCAGATAGCGCACCACCTGTGCAGGATCCGTCGTTTGGGCGCGCAGCGCGACCTCCCCGAGGATCTTGATCGCGCACCAGGCGGCCCAGGCCGGTCCGTCCAGCGGATGCTTCCAGCGCGCGGCGAACCGGGAGTTCAGCTCCAGGGCGCCGGCAAACCTGACGGCGGGATCCCACAGCACGGCCCGGATGCTCCCGCCGGCCGACCTCGGCGCCGCGGCGAGGAGGGCGGCGAGGAACACTCGGGTCTGGGTCAGCGGCTCGGGGAAGCCGGAGACTTCGAACCGCAAT
>VBAN01000270.1:0-5779 GCA_005882445.1 Candidatus Segetimicrobium genomatis
CATGACAGCCAGCTCGCTCGCCGATCAGAAGTGCATCCCCTGCCGGGGCGGCACGCCGCCCTTGACCGGAGCGGAAATCGCCCCGCTGCTGGCTCAACTGGACGGCTGGAAGGTCGAGGACGGCAAGAAACTGAGCAAGTCGTTCCGGTTCAAGAACTTCGTGCAGGCGGTCGACTTCGTGAACGCCGTCACCAGGGTCGCCGAGGAAGAACAGCATCATCCCGACCTCTACGTCCGCTGGGGAGAGGTCCGGGTCTATCTCTGGACCCACAAGATCGACGGGCTCACCGAGAGCGATTTCGTGATGGCGGCGAAGATCGACCGCGCCTACGCCGCCCGGCCGCAGGCCTAGTCGACCGCCCGATCTGCGGAGCAGGCGCCGCGGCTACGGGATCAGCGGCGCTTCGCCGGCCGGCGTGCCCGGGAGGATCCGCCCCCGCTCCGTCCCCGCGACGGCACGGTGCGCGCCGCGAGCTTCCCCGCCGACGACCGCCGCGCCCCGTTGCCGAGGCGGACAACGGCGGAGGCGATCCGCCGGAATTCGTCGTCGCTGAGGAGGGCGTGCTTCCGGAGCGACGCCTTCTTCACCCGGGCAAGAATGGTGTCCACCCTGGGATCATCGCCCGGGATCTCGACGCCGATCGCGCGAAGGCGGAAGGCGATGGAATCGCGGCCGTTCCCCTTGCCGATGACGACATCGGCCTCGGGCTGCCCCACCATGTCCCAATGAAATGGGAACAGTTCCACCGGCCGGTCGGCCTTGCACCGCGAGAGCCAGGAGCTGATGATGCCGGATTCCACCTTGAAGAGCATGTCCCCGACGATCGGGCGGTTGCTGGGGATCTCGAACCGGGCAAGCTTCCGCACGAGCTGGCTGAGCTTGTACAGCTTGTCGTAGCGAATCCCGAGATCGACGCCATAGAGGACCCGCAGCGCCATCGCCACATCCTCGAGCGCCGCGTTCCCGGCCCGCTCCCCGAGCGACGAGACGGTCACGTGGGCCACGTTCACCCCCATCGTGAGCGCCGTGATCGTGTTGGCCGCCGCCAGGCCGAAATCGTCGTGGAAGTGGGCCTCCAGGGGCTTGGCGATCCGCGCCTGCACCTGCTGCGTGAAGCGGGCGATCGCGTGGGGGGAGCAGCCACCGAACGTGTCGACCAGGCCGAGGGCGTCCATGTGGCCTTCCCGCGCCACCTTCTCGATCAGGTCCAGGAACCACCCGGGCTCCGCCCGCGTGCCGTCGATGGGGAAAAACACCGTGTAGAGCCCCTGGGCCTTCGCATAGCGCGTCGCCTCGATGCTCAGGTCGATGGCCTTCGACAGGGGCCAGTCGTACGCGTACTGGATGATGTGCTGCGACGACGGGATTTCGATGACGATCCCATCCACCCCGCAGTCTACGGCCTGCTTGACGTCGCTGACCATGCACCGGCAGAAGGCAAAGATCTTCGGGCCGAGCCGGCGCCGCACAATCGTGCGGATCGCGTCCGCATCGTCGCGGCTGACCGAAGGCATCCCCGCCTCGATCCGGTGCACCCCGACCTCGGCGAGCGCTTCGGCGATCCGGATCTTGTCGTCTTTGCTGAAAACCACCCCGGCCTGCTGCTCCCCGTCCCGCAGCGTGATGTCGTGCAGCTCGATCCGAGGCGAGAATCGCAGAGCAGACCTGACCTCCGGATCGTAGTTGTACGGACTGACGAACCAGCGGTTGTCGTTCTTCCAAGGCTCCATGCCCACTCCTCCCCTCCACAGCAAATGCATTCCGGGACACGCGGCGCGCCTCCTGCGGCGTTAGAAGCCGAACGGAAGCGCGAAGGTCGGGGGGGCGGCGTGCCGGTCCCGCCGCGGCGGCGCCGGACGCTTCCGGAACCAGCGCACCATCGAGACGAGCTGGTCGGCGGCATGGTCGAACACGCGGCGGCCCTTCTCCTTTGTGGCCTGTTCCGGCTGCCCGATCACGCCCGTCGGCGTGTAGGTGGAGGTCCACTCGATCAGCGTGGCGATCGAGCCCGCGGTCAGGTCGCTGAAGTGCCAGCGATCCTCGTCCGGAAGCTTGTGGTACTCGGCCAGGTTGTCCTTGATCTTGTCGGTCTGCACGTGGGCCGGGTCGACGTGGAGGTACATGGAGGTCTCGAGCTCGCAGGCGTGGGCGCATCCGCCGGGGATCACGGACGTGCGCAGCTCGCGGTTCCAGAACTCTCCGATCAGCTGCCACCAGGAGAGCGTCACGCACAGCGCGTCGGTCTGCATGATCGTCTGCCGCCCGGCCTGCTCGACCAGATGGGCGTTGGACCCGTGGCCGTTCAGAATGACGATCCGCTTGAAGCCGTGGTAGGCGACCGATCGCGTGATGTCCACGAGGTACTTGATGAAGGTGCTCGGCTCGATATTGATGGTCCCGGGGAAATCCTGGACGTGATGGGTGTACCCGTACGGCACCGGCGGAAGCACCAGCAGATCCTCCGGGGACCGGCGGCCGGCCTCGTAGGCGACCGCGGAGGCCAGCTTGAAATCGGTGTCCAGCGGCAGATGCGGGCCGTGCTGCTCGGTGGCCCCGACCGGGAGGACGACCACCTTCTTCATGGCGGCGGCCGCGTTGATCTCCGGCCAGGTCAAGAGATCGTACCGGTACTGCTTCGCAACGCTCTCCGTGGACGGCTCAGGCATCCTGCTTCCCTCCCTGTCGATTGTGGACGTTGGTCACACGAGCTCCTCCCGCCGGCAGACCTGTCCGATCACCATGACGCAATCCCCCTGCTGCGTGGGCGCGAGCGCCCGAACCGAGCACACGATCCCTGAGGTTTGGGCGATGATATCGACCGGGACCCGGTCCGGAGCCTCAACGAAGTGAAGGCGTCCGACGGCCTGGCCGGCCTCGATGGTCTGCCCGAGCGCGACCCGGGTCTCGAAGAGCCCGCTCTCGGGAGCCAGCAGGTAGTCGTCGCGATCGAGCGCCTTGAGGATGACCGGCTCCGGCAGCCCCAGGGCGGCCCGCGTTTCCGCTTTGCCCGCAAGGACCCCGGCGTGCCGGAGGAAGTTCCGGAGGCCGCGCGCCGCCAGCCCGTGGGTCTCAGCGGTCACGTGCCCCCCGCCGCCCAACTCGGTCCCGACGACGATCTTCCCTTGGCG
Organism: Candidatus Segetimicrobium genomatis; assembly: GCA_005882445.1. Classification (GTDB taxonomy): domain Bacteria; phylum Sysuimicrobiota; class Sysuimicrobiia; order Sysuimicrobiales; family Segetimicrobiaceae; genus Segetimicrobium. Next base: position 3,130 of record VBAN01000270.1, read on the forward strand.
CTCGGCCTCGCCGACCAGCAGCCCGCCTCCGGCGATGTCGATGTAGACGAAGTGATAATCGGTGTTCCAGGCCAGCATCGCATTCCACATCGCAGCCCGCTGACCGCGGTTCTCGACGAGGTGGATCTCCGACCAGGGCAGGCACAGCATCGACCGCCCGCCGCTGTGAATGTCGCAGACCGCGGCCGCAAGAGGGAACAGGACGCGAGTCACGTAATCGGCGAGCACCTCGTCGGGGGTCCCGGCGGGGGATCCGGGGAAACTGCGGTTGAGGTTCGCGCCGCTCGGCCAGAGCCGCGTATAGGCGCGCGAGGCCTCCGGGGACAGGCACGGGATGATGATCAGCCGGCCGCGCACGTCCTCGGGCCGCGTCTCCCGAGCGAGGTTGAGGGCGGCTACCTGCCCCTCGGGCTCATCCCCGTGGACGCCCCCGGTGACGAGCACGGTTGGGCCGCGCCCGTTCGCGATCGACACCAGCGGCACGACCAGGTTCGACCACCCGCTCTCGTTGGTCGAGCGGGGAATCTGCAGGCGCCCGAACTGCCTGCCCGGCGCGTCGTAGTCGACCGTGGAGATCACCGGCGAGTCGGTCATGATGCGGGGGACCGGGCGTGCCTCCGCATGACGGCTCCGCGGGTGGGATCTCCCAGCCCTGGGAAACTCAGCGCCGCCCCGGTGAGGCCGGCATCCGATGGAGATCCTGAAGGGCGGCGACGGTCCCTTCCACCACGCGGCCTGCCGCTTCAGGCGCAAACGGCGAGGTCTCGACCTCGTATCCGCCCCGCGGGTACTCCTCCGGAACCGGGATGTATCCCAGCCAGCCGCCCGTGTATCCACCGAACCAGGTGTACCGGAAGGGCGAGCGCGACTTGACGGCCAGCCCGATCTCTGCGAACGGCTCGCACTGGATGCCGGCCAGCACCGCGGGGCCGATCTGCAGCAGGTGCAGCTCGACCGGGAGTTCGGAGCGGCCGCCGAAGCTCCGGGCCCGCTCGCGGGTCATGGCGGCCCGCTTCGCGGCGAAGGTCGCGGCCTCGATCTCCGCCGCCGGAACGCGCCGGTCCACCAGGTCCTGGCGGCGCCGCCGGGCGGCCTCAGCCTGGGCGTCCGCCTCGGCCAGCGCCGGCTGCGGGCGGAGCGGCAGCCGGAGCGATCGGGTCAGCACCCGCACCACCGGCTCGGCTTCCTCGATCGGCACGCCCGTCCACTTCCCGAGCGGCGCGCCGGATTCCCAGACCCGCTCGTGCCGGTACGCGAGCGGCGGGAGCTGCAGGCCGAAGTACACGCGCGCGGCCTCGCACCCGATCAGCGCGCCCAGCCGGCGGATCACCCGGGGGTCGTCCGTGTATCCGTCGGGCCCGGGCCCCACGTTGCCCGTCGCCCCCTGAGCGAACAGACAGGTCGTCCCGGTGAGACCCTCCACGGTGCGCTTGAGATGGCCGGGCCAATCCGCGCTGACGCGGCGGTTCGTTGGGCCCATCGTGGTCGGATGCATCGTATACCCGATGATCGCGGCCAGCGGGCTCCCGTCCCGGGCATCGATGCGGACGACGAGGAGATGAGGATCGATCACCCCGCCGGGGTTGGTGCCCGTCACGACCCGCCCGCCCGGCGCCGTCTCCCGGCGGTTCACGGCCACGCGGCTCTCGCCGGCTCCGGCGCCGGCCCGCGCGGGCCGGAGATCCGCCAGGGCCATCCGGGCCGCGCCGGCCGCCAGATCCGGAAGCTGCCCATAGTAGCGCCTGAGCGCGTCCGTGCCCTCCTCCATCCACGCCCACGTGCTGGGGGGCGGTCCGGCGTGATTGTGGGTCTCCTGGACCCGGACCATCTCGGGCGCGATCCGGAGGGCGCGCGCCACCGCCGAGCGGACCGCCTGCGCGTCCTCGGGCGCCACGGCGACGAGATCGAGGTCCACGATCGCGGCCATCTCGTCGCCGCCGGCCACCACGAGCGCCGTGGCCCAGAGGTCGGTTTCGATGCCGTCCGCATAGAGATGCGTCTGCGCTACCCAGCCGGCGTGCGGGACGGTAAGCGGAGGAGTGATGGTGGCCCGGCCGACGCCGGCGCGAAACCCGGGGTCGCCCACGGCGTCGCTCAGGCGCCCGCCCGCAACAGCGCCTGCTGGGCGACGGCGATGCTCTCGCCGAGGATCCCGCACATCTCATCGATGTCCGACGCGGTCACGACCAGCGGCGGCGCGAGCGCCGCGAACTCGTTGCCGCAGCGCAGGATCAGGCCGCGCTCCCGCGCGGCGCGCTCCACGACCTTGCCCGGGCGGGCGTTCCCGGGAAACCGTTCCCCCGTCTTCCGGTTCCTGACGAACTCTACGCCCTGGAGCAGCCCGGCGCCCCGGACATCGCCGACCAGCGGGAACCGTTCCGCCAGTTCGTTCAGGCGGCTCCGGAGCCGCTCGCCCTGCCGCCGCGCGTTGGCGACGATGCCCCGCTCGATGAGCTGCGTGATCGCCGCAATACCCGCCGCGCACGCCACGGGGTTGCCGGCGTAGGTATGGCCGTGGTGGAACTCCCGGTGCTCGTCCGCTTCGCCGTAGAAGGCGTCGGCGATCCGATCGCGGATGAGGATGGCCGCCAGCGGGGCGTAGCCGCCGCTCATCCCCTTGCCGCAGCACGTGATGTCGGGCGGCGCGGCG
>VBAN01000270.1:5833-6318 GCA_005882445.1 Candidatus Segetimicrobium genomatis
GACGGGGCAGGTAATCGGGGGGCGGGACGATGAAGCCCGCCGACGAGATCGAGATCGGCTCCACGATCACCGCGGCGATCGTCTCGGGGTCCTCGGCCTCGATCGTCCGCTCCACCAGGGTCACGCAGGTGCGCCCGCATCCCGGATAGGTCTGGTCGAAGGGACAGCGGAAGCAGTAGGGCGGGTGCACGTGGATGAATCCGACCCCCAGCGGCTCGTAGACCGATTTGCGGTCCCGGCCGCCGCCGGCCGACAGCGCCCCCATCGTGCCGCCGTGGTACGAGCCGTAGCGGCTGATGATCTTGTACTTCCGCGGATGCCCGGTCTGCTGGTGGTACTGCCGGGCCAGCTTCATGGCGGACTCCGTGGCTTCTGAGCCGCCGCTGAGCAGCTTGACCGCCCCCACCCCCTCGGGCGCGAGACGCAGGAGCATTTCGGTCAACTGCAGCGCCGGCGGGGTAGTGCCGTGCAGCGGCGGGGCGAAC
>VBAN01000274.1:0-934 GCA_005882445.1 Candidatus Segetimicrobium genomatis
GCGATGTAGCGTCACGAGAATGTTAGGAACGGAACTCCTGCGGCATCTTTCAACTGGATGAATTCAAGTTATCAAGGGATTCTCGATACGGATGGATCGGATCAAAAGAAAGATCAATGGGTGATGCTGGCGATGATCGAGTCCTGCGGGTCGAGGGTCACCTTACTATGACCGGAACTGGTGGAGCTGGTGGGAATTGAACCCACGGCCTCCTCTACGCCAAAGAGGCGCTCTCCCGCTGAGCTACAGCCCCACGGTCCTGCGATGCGACGCCCAGATTATACCGGATCGTAGAGAGCGGAACAACGGCTGCCAATGGCGTCGCCGGGACGTCCCGCCCTCGAATCGACCGTCCCCGCCCCGACCGCTCACGCCGGGGTCACGCGCCCGTATCGCTCGACAGCTCGACCACGGGGGCGTCGCCCCACAACCGCTCGAGGTTGTAGTACTGCCGCTCCGGCGGCGCGAAGACGTGGACGACGACGTCGCCAAAGTCCAGCAGGACCCACCGCCCCTCCTCGCGGCCCTCGGCCCGCCCCGGCCGCTCGCCGGCCGCCCGCAGCGTCTCCTCCACCGCCTCGGTGATCGCTCTGACCTGGATCCGATTGGTGCCGCTGGCGATGACGAAGAAATCCGTGACCGGCGTGTGCTCCTGGACGTCCAGCACGACGACGCGCTCCGCAAACTTGGCCTCGGCGGCGGTCGCCGCCAGGAGCGCCTTGCGGCGTCCCTCCACTACGCGCCTCGCGGGTGAGTTTCGGCGGGCATCCCTGAGTAGAGCCGGTGCTTCGCGATGTATTCCTCGACCGCTTCGGGCAGCAGATACTTGACCGGCCGCCCATCGCGGACGCGGGCGCGAATGTCCGTGCTGCTGATGGCCATCGCGGGAATCTCCATCGTCTGGACGTTCCGGAGCCGCTCGCCCAGCCGGTGG
>VBAN01000274.1:971-2840 GCA_005882445.1 Candidatus Segetimicrobium genomatis
CGGGATAGCCCGGCCGGCTCGCGGCGATGAACCGGCACAGCCCGAGCAGCTGCTCGGTCTCGCGCCATTCGCCGTGCAGGATCTGCTGGAGCGCGTCCGCTCCGGTGATGTAGTAAAGGTCGTCGCCGTCCCGGGTCCGGCGCAGCTCCCGGATCGTGTCGATCGCATACGACGGACCCGACCGGTCGATCTCGATCCGTGAGACCGTGAAGTGCGCGTCGGTGACGGTGGCGAGGAACGTCATCAGGTACCGGTGCTCGGGGTCGGACACCTCACGGGGTTCCTTGTGCGGCGGGTGGCGGTTGGGCACGAACACCACCTGCGCGAGCCCAAACTGCCACCGCGCTTCTCCGGCGGTGACGAGGTGGCCGTAGTGAATGGGATCGAACGTTCCCCCCATGATGCCGATCTTACTCACGCCCGCCTCCGCACTCCGGTGTCTCGGGCCGCAGCCCACCGCCCGTGTTCTCTTCCCCGGACGGGACCTCCTCCGGAACCGGCCGCGGCCGGGCCTGGAGGAGCGCGCGGATCGCCTGGAGGAGCGCCGGGATCCCCTCTCCCGTCGCCGCGGAAATCGGCACCACGCCCTGCCGGCGATCCGCGAGCGACGCGGCGAACGCACGCCACCGGGCCCTGGCCTCCGGAAGATCCAGCTTGTTCGCGGCGACGATGGTGGGGCGATCGGTCAGGGGGGGCGTGCGCATGGCCAGCTCGCGCTCGACCGTTTCCAGCTGCCCCAACGGATCGTCGCCGGAGAGATCGACGACGTGCACGAGCAGGCGGGTGCGCTCGATGTGCCGGAGAAACTCATGCCCGAGCCCGGCTCCGCGGTGCGCGCCTTCGATCAGCCCCGGGATATCGGCCACCACGATCCCCGGCGCGTCCGGGAGCGGCACCACGCCCAGCCCCGGTTCGGTCGTCGTAAAGGGATAGGCCGCCACCTTCGGCCGGGCCGCCGAGATCCGCGCCAGCAGCGAGGACTTGCCGGCGTTCGGCAGGCCGACCAGGCCGACATCGGCGAGGAGGCGCAGCTCCAGACGCACCCAGCGCTCTTCGCCGGTCTCTCCCGGCTCCGCCTCGCGCGGGGCCCGGTGCGTGGGCGTGGCGAAGTGGGCGTTCCCCCGCCCGCCCCGCCCGCCGCGAGCCAGGATGAACCGCTGGCCCGCCGCGGTGAGATCGGCCAGCCGGGTCCCCGTCGCGTCATCGAGCACCGTGGTGCCCACGGGGACCGCGATGAGCCGGTCCTCCCCGGAGCGCCCGGCGCGCCGGCTGCCCTCTCCGTGCCCACCGCGGGCCGCGATGAACCGGCGGCGGTAGCGGAACGGCAGCAGCGTGTTGAGGTTTGGATCGGCCACCAGGAGCACGTCTCCGCCCCGGCCGCCGTCCCCCCCGGACGGGCCGCCTTTGGGAACGAACTTCTCCCGGCGGAACGCGACACAGCCATTCCCGCCGTCCCCCGCCTTGACGTGAATGCGCGCCAGATCGATAAACATCGCAAGAATCCGTGACGGCTCCGCGAATTCTTGGGGTGGGACGGTGCCCGTGAGGCCTACGACCCCGCAGGGAGCGCAGGCAGCACCGAGACCTGCCGCCCGTCCCGGCCGCGTCGTTCGAACCGGACGACGCCGGGGGCGAGGGCGAACAGCGTATCGTCCCTGCCCAGGCCAACGTTCAGGCCGGGGTGGTACCGCGTCCCTCGCTGCCGCACCAGGACGCTGCCCGCCGTCACCGTCTGTCCGGCGAACCGCTTCACGCCCAGACGCTGCGAGTTGCTGTCCCGTCCGTTCCGTGAGCTGCTCCCGCCTTTCTTATGCGCCATGCGCTGCTCCCTCCACGTCGATCCGGTCGACGCGCACCCGGCTGAGCGGC
>VBAN01000043.1:0-9300 GCA_005882445.1 Candidatus Segetimicrobium genomatis
CGAAGCTCAGCGCCGTCATCGTCCGGATGTCGAGCCGCGTCACCGGGCTCGGGTGACGCTGGGGGTAGGTCAGCGCGTACTGCACCGGCACCCGCATGTCCGCGGGGCCGAGTTGGCCCAGGAGCGACCCGTCCACGAACTCCACCAGCGAGTGCACGATGCTCTGCGGATGGACCACGACCTCGATCGCCTCCGGGGCGATGCCGAACAGCCAGTGGGCCTCGATCACCTCCAGCCCCTTGTTCATGAGCGTGGCCGAGTCGATCGTCACCTTGGGGCCCATCGCCCACGTCGGGTGGCGGAGGGCCTCCGCCGGGCCGACGGTGTCGAGGGCTTCGGCCGGCAGGCGCAGGAAGGGGCCCCCGGATGCCGTCAGCCAGAGGCGCGCGACATCGTGGCGGGCGCGGCCGTCGAGGCACTGGAAGATCGCGGAATGCTCGCTGTCGACGGGCAGCAGGCGGGCGCGGGTCCTCTGCACCGCGGCCGTCACGAGCGCTCCCCCGGCGACCAGCGCTTCCTTGGTCGCCAGGGCCACGTCCGTTCCCCCGCTGAGCGCGGCCACCGTGGGAGCGAGCCCCGCCGCTCCCGCCACGGCGACCAGGACCAGGTCGGCGCCCGCTTCGGCCGCCAGGGTGGCGAGCCCCTGGGACCCCACGAGGATCTCCCCGCGCCAGCCGGAGGTGCCGGTGCGCAGCCGGGCGGCCCCTTCCGCGGTCCCGACCGCGACCGCCGCCGGCCTGTGCTCGCGCACCTGCTCGATCAGCCGCGGGATGTTGGTGTGCCCCGCCAGCGCAACCACCTGCACCTCGCCGGGATGCCCTTGAAGGTGCCGGACCACGTCCAGCGCGGTGCAGCCGACGGAGCCGGTCGAGCCCAGGATGGCGAGACGGCGCGTCACGCGTTCGGCCACCACAGCATCGTCACGTACCCCACGACCATCGCGAACAGGAGACCGTCGAAGCGGTCCAGGATCCCGCCGTGTCCCGGGAGAATCCGCCCCGCATCTTTCACCCCGACCTCCCGCTTGATCGCCGACTCCCAGAGATCCCCGAAGATGCTCGCGCCCGCGCACAGTCCGCCGACGGTGGCCGTCATGGAAAGCGGCATCCGGAACACCACTCCACACAGCACCCCCGCGGCCACGCCGGCCAGCACTCCGCCGGCGGCGCCCTCCAGGGACTTGTTCGGGCTGACCAGGGGGAGCAGTTTGTGCCGGCCCGCGGCCAGGCCGACGAAATACGCGGCGCTGTCGGCGGCCCAGACCACCAGGATCACGAGCAGCGCCGGGGCCGGGCCGCCGGTGTGTTCCGGACCGATCGCGAGCGCCCGGAGCCTGAGGATGTAGCTGAACAAATATCCGACGTAGAGCGCGCCGAGCACCGTGAGCCCGGTGTTCGCCAGCACGCGTTCGGGCCGGCCGCGCGGGAGTTGCGCCGCGACCGTCGAGACGAGCAGCCCGGGCAGGATCAGAGATTCCCACGTCTGGGGCCATGCCGCCGCGACGGCAAAGAGCACTCCGGCGATCATCCCGGCCGCGCGGACCGGCCGGTACCCGGCGCGCTCGGTCATCCGGTAGAGCTCATTGAGGCCGATCACGATCAGCGCGGCGGTGCCGACGAGCAGCCACGGGGTCCCGAGGATGACCGCCAGGAGGGTCAGGGGCATCCCGATCGCGGCGGTGGCCAGCCGGGTCGCCAGCCCGTGGGATCCCCCCCCGGGGGCCGGATGGTCGCGCGGGGCGCCTGAGTGCTCGGAGAGGCCCGTCGCCTGGAACAGGCTATCCAAGATCCACCCCGCCAAATCGCCGGGTGCGGGCCTGGAAGCCCTGGATCGCTTCGAAGAGGTCCAGCTTCCGAAAGTCAGGCCAGTGGATGTCCGTGAAATAGAGTTCGGCGTAGGCGGCCTGCCACAGGAGGAAATTGCTGAGCCGGTGCTCTCCCCCGGTGCGGATCAGCAGATCCGGATCGGGCAGGTCGGGCGCGAACAGGCGGCGCTCGAGCGCGTGCTCGTCGATGTCCTCGACCGTGAGCCGGCCCTCCACGACGTCCCGCGCCAGCCGCCGGGCCGCTTCGGTGATCTCGCTGCGGCCGCCGTAGTTGAGCGCCAGGTTCAAGGTGATCTGCGTGTTGCGCTGGGTGAGCGCGACGACCTGGGCGATGGCCGCCTGCACGCCCGGGGGCATTGCGTCGAGCAGGCCGGACGCCCGAAAGCGCACGCCGTTCTGCTGCAGGTCCAGCGCCTCCTCCTGCGCCGCCTCGACCATCAGGGTCATCAGCGCCTCGACTTCATCGCGGGGTCTCCGCCAGTTCTCGGTGCTGAACGCGTAGAGGGTCAGCACCTCCACCCGACACTCCCGGGCCCCCTCGAGGGTGCGCCGCAGCGCTTCGCGCCCCACGCGGTGTCCTTCCACTCGGGGGAGACCCCGCAGCTCCGCCCACCGGCCGTTGCCATCCATGATGACGGCAATGTGCCGCGGCATCCGCGAAGGATCGAGGGCGGCGCGAAGCGTCTCCTCGCGCCACGCCAGGTCGGAGACCGTGCGGTCCTGGATCTTGCCCACGCAGTCGCTCCCTATGGGCGGCGTCTGATGCATCGAGGCCCCCTCAACCGAGGGGGCCGGCCGTGCTCCCCATCTCATCAAGCCCGAGTCCGGGAGGGCGGCTCACACCCGCGCGTCGGCCGAGCGCTCGCCGCACACGGCCAAGACCAGCCGTCCGTCCGCGTCCACACGCTGCCGGACGACCCGCCGGGGATCCTGGAGCACCCGGCGGGGCGGGCGGGTCTCCACGACCGCGCCCACCGTCCATCCCGCGGCGCCGACCGCGCCCTGAGCATCTTCCAATGTATACCCCACAACGTCGGGAGGACGACCGGCAGGACGTTCCGGCGCGCGCCCTGGACCCGGCATCAGACCTCCATGATCTCCGCTTCCTTCGCCGCGAGCAGGAGACCTTCCCGCTCTTCTCCAGCTGCTCCACCTTGTCCTTATGATCGCGGCGGATGTTGCGGATCGCCACCCGGCCCTCTTCGGCATGCTTGCGGACGACCTTCACCAGATCCCGGCGGCGCTCTTCCGTCAGCCCCGGAATGGCGAGCCGGATCACGGTTCCGTCCGTCGACGGGGTGAGCCCGAGCTCGCTCTTCAGGATCGCCTTTTCGACCTCTTTGATCAGATGCTTGTCCCACGGCTGCACGACCAGCATCCGGGGATCGGGCACGGTGACGCTGGCCACCTGATTCACCGGGGTCGCGACGCCGTAGTAGTCGACCGTGATCCGTTCCAGCAGCGCGGGGGTGGCGCGGCCGGTGCGCACGCTGGCAAACTCCCGCTTCGTGGCCTCCACCGCCTTCTGCATGTGGACCTTAGCGTCGTTGATCGCGTCCTGGACCACCCGCGCTCCCTCCCACCAGGGTGCCGATGTCCTCCCCCCGCACCGCCCGCCGCAGGTTGCCGGGATGCGTAATGTCGAAGACCACAATCGGCATGTCGTTGTCCATGCAGAGCGATGTCGCCGTGGCGTCCATGACTTTGAGGCCGCGGTTCAGCATCTCCATGTAGTCGAGCGTGTCGAACCGCACGGCGTCCGTGCTCCCGCGCGGGTCCTTGTCGTAGACCCCGTCGACTCCCTTCTTGGCCATCAGGATCGCGCTGGCCTCGATCTCGATCGCCCGCAGCGCCGCGGCCGTGTCGGTCGTGAAGTACGGGCTGCCGGTCCCGCCGGCGAAGACGACCACCCGGCCTTTCTCGAGATGCCGCACCGCCCGCCGCCGGATGTAGGGCTCGGCGACCTGGCGCATCTCCACCGCGGTTTGCACCCGCGTCTCGAGGCCCTCGCGCTCCATCGCGTCCTGGAGCGCCAGGGCGTTGATGACCGTGGCGAGCAGTCCCATGTAGTCGGCGGTCGCGCGGTTGAGGCCCGTGCGCTCGGCGAACTGCACGCCCCGGACGATATTGCCCCCGCCCACGACGATGGCGACGTCCACCCCTTCGTCTCGGACGGACTTGACCTCGCGCGCCACCAGGTGCAGCACCTGCGGGTCGACCCCCGTCCCGCCCGGACCCGCCAGCGCCTCCCCGCTCAGCTTGAGGAGGACGCGCCGGTAGGCGGGCCGCGCCGGTCTGGCCATCATTCCCCTAATCGGAAGCGGGCAAACCGCCGGACTTGGATGTTCTCGCCGGTCCTGGCGATCACTCCCTTGATGAGGTCGCCGACCGTCTGGTTCGGGTCGCGGATGAACGGCTGGCTCAACAGGCAGGCGGTCTGGTAGAACTTCTCCAACTGCTCGTCGGCGATGGCCTCGGCCTCCGCCGCCGTCTTCCCCTCAGTGCGCGCCTTCGCCACGTAGGCGGCCCGCTCGGCCGCCACCACATCGGCCGGAACGTCCTCCCGCGCGACATACCGGGGGTCGCTGGCCGTCACCTGCAAGGCAATGTCGTGCGCCAGCGACTTGAAGTCCGGGGTCCTGGCCACGAAGTCCGTCTCGCAGTTGACCTCCACCAGGGAGCCCAGCCGGCCTTCGCCGTGGATGTACGCGGTGACCAGCCCCTCCTTGGCCACGCGGCCGCTCCTGCGGGCCGCGGCGGCCAGCCCTTTGGCGCGCAGGAGCATCTGGGCCCGCTCGAGATCGCCGCCCGCCTCCTCGAGCGCGTTGCGGCAGTCCATCACCCCCGCGCCCGTGCGCGCGCGCAGTTCCTTGACCTGATTCGCGCTGATATCCAACTTCGACGGCCTCCTCAGGCAGCTGAGCCATGGGCGCCGGCTCGACCTCCTCGCCGTCCGCGGCGGCCGCCGCTTCCTCCTCGACCACTTCGGCCTTGCGCCGCTCCTCGTACCCCTCCTGGGCGGCGTTGGCGACGCGATTCGTGATCAGCCGGACGGCCCGGATCGCGTCGTCGTTGCCTGGGATGGGGTAGTCCGCCTCGTCCGGATCGCAGTTGGTGTCGATGATCGCGACGATCGGGATCCGGAGCTTCCGCGCTTCGGCGATCGCGATGTGCTCTTTGCGGGTATCCACCACGAACATCGCCGCCGGCAGGGACTTCATGTCGGCGATCCCGCTGAGGTATTTCTCCAACCGGGCCAGCTCGTCCATGAGGTGCGCCTGCTCCCGCTTGGGCAGGATTTCCAGCGTCCCGTTGTCGCGGATTTCGATGAGTTCCCGCAGGCGGTCGATCCGGCTCTTGATCGTGTTGAAGTTCGTGAGCATGCCGCCGAGCCATCGCTGGTTCACAAAGAACTGGTGCGCCCGGGTCGCCTCTTCGTGGATCGCGTCCTGCGCCTGCTTTTTGGTCCCGACGAACAGGACCGACCCGCCCGCCGCGACCGTTTCCCGCACAAATTTATAGGCCCCCTCGATGAGGGGGACCGATTTCTGCAGATCGATAATATGAATCCCGTTGCGCTGCGTAAAGATAAACGCCGCCATCTTGGGGTTCCACCGCCGGGTCTGATGGCCGAAGTGGACCCCCGCCTCGAGCAGTTGTTTCATCGTGACTACCGGCACTCGCGTTCGCTCTCCTTTCCGGTTCGCCTCCGCCCCCCTCATCCCGCGCCGGAACCCGGGGACGTCCCGGCTCTCGCCATAGGCACAGGTCCCGGGCACCGCCGACGCCGTCATGGGGCGTGCTGAAAGTCCTGCCGTAGTATAACATAGGCCTCTGGTCAAATGCACGCCGCGCGGAACACGCGCGCGGTGCGGGGCGAACCTAGAGGATGTAGCGGCTGAGGTCGCGGTCGGCGAGGATGCCGCTCAGGCGATCGCGCACGTAGGCCGCGTCGATCACCACGTGGGGGGCGGATTCGGGAGCGGCGAACGAGATCTCCTCGGTCACCCGCTCCAGAATGGTGTGGAGGCGCCGGGCGCCGATGTCCTCCGTCTCGGCGTTGACCCGGCGGGCGATGCTCGCCAGTTCACGGATGCCGTCGGGGGTAAACTCCGCCCGGACCCCTTCCGTCGAGAGCAGCGCGGTGTACTGCTTGGTGAGCGCATTCTCGGGATCGACCAGGATCCGGACGAAATCGTCTTCGGTCAGCGGCTGGAGTTCGACGCGGATGGAAAGGCGCCCCTGGAGCTCCGGGATCAGGTCCGACGGCTTCGCGACGTGAAACGCCCCCGCCGCGATAAAGAGGACATGGTCGGTCCGCACCGGCCCGTGCTTCGTCGTGACCGTCGATCCTTCCAGGATCGGGAGGATATCGCGCTGGACGCCCTCGCGCGAGACGTCCGGCCCGGCCCCCCCGGCCGGCCCGGCGATCTTGTCCAGTTCGTCGATAAAGATGATGCCCGACTCTTCCGCCCGGCGGATGCCCTCGCGGACCGCTTCATCCGGATCGATCAGCTTTTGCGCCTCTTCGCTCGTCAGCACCCGGAGCGCTTCCGGCACCGCCATGCGGCGGCGCTTGCGCCGCCGGGGCAGGACGTTGCCGAACAGATCCTGGAGGTTGATCCCCATCTCCTCCGCCCCGTGGCCCGAGAACACCTCGATCATCGGGGACCCGGCTTCCTCCACCTCGATCTCCACCATCTCCTGGTCGAGCTCGCCCCGCGCCAGCCGATCCCGCAGGGTCGCGCGCCGCTCCAGGACCTCCGCCGGCGTCCCCTCCGACGGCGGCGCCGCCGGGGCGGCGGACCGGCCGCCGAACAACGCCTCCAGCGGATTGGCGAACGTGGCGTCCCGCCGGGGGGACGGCGCCAGGAGCTCGATCAGGCGCTCGCGGGCCTGGGCGGCGGCTCTCGCCTCGACGGCGCGCATGCGCTCGGCCCGCACCATCTGGACCGCGGCCTCCGCCAGGTCGCGCACCATCGAGTCGACGTCCCGCCCGACGTACCCGACCTCGGTGAACTTGGTCGCCTCCACCTTGACGAACGGCGCGGCCGCGAGCCGGGCCAGCCGTCGGGCGATCTCGGTCTTGCCGACCCCCGTCGGCCCGATCATCAGGATGTTCTTGGGGATGATCTCGTCCCGCAGGTCCGGCCCGAGGCGGCTCCGCCGGTAGCGGTTGCGCAGGGCGATGGCCACCGAGCGCTTCGCCGCCGCCTGCCCGACGATGTACTTATCGAGCTCCTCGACGATCCGGCGCGGCGTCAGCGCGTCCATCGGCAGGGGCGGATCGCGGCGGGGATCCGGGGTCATGGGCGGAGGACCTCGACGGTGATGCGGTCGTTGGTGAAGACGCAGATCTCCGCGGCGAGGCGCAGCGCCTCGCGGGCGACCTCCTCCGCGGACAGCGTCGAGTGCCGCAGCAGCGCGCGGGCGGCCGCCAGGGCGTAGGGCCCGCCCGACCCGACGGCGGCCACGCCATCGTCAGGCTCCACGATGTCGCCGCTCCCCGACAGCACAAAGATATGCTCCCGGTCCGCAACGACCATGAGGGCTTCCAGCCTCCGGAGGATCCGGTCGGTCCGCCAGTCCTTGGCCAGTTCGACCGCCGCCCGGGGGAGGTTTCCGTGATAGGCGGTCAGCTTCTGCTCGAGCTTCTCGAAGAGGGTGAGCCCGTCGGCGGCCGAGCCGGCGAACCCAAGGAGCACCCCATCGGCGACGCGCCGCACCTTCTTCGCTCCTTGCTTGAGCACCGTGTTCCCGGCGCTCACCTGCCCGTCGCCGGCCACGGCGACCACCCCATCGCGCCGCACGGCGAGGATGGTCGTCGACCGCATCCGCGCCGTCGCAGGCCCGCGGACGCCGTGTCCCGCGGCAGATGTCAGGACGGAGCCCCGACCTGCTCGACCTCCCGAGGCTTCGGGGCTTCTTTGTATTCGCACTCCTTGTTGCTGCAGACCACCGGCGTGGGCGCGCCCCGCCTGGCCCGCTTGGCGACCAGCATCTGGCCGCAGACGGGGCAGGTCCGGCCGGTAGGCCGATCCCACGAGGTAAACGTGCACGCCGGATAATTGGCGCATCCGAAGAACATCCGTCCCTTCCTGGTGCGCCGCTCCACAATTTCGCCGCCGTCGGTCGGACACCGGACGCCGATGCCGACCGGCCGCGTGTACGAGCACTCCGGGTATCCGGAGCAGGCGATGAACAGGCCGTAGCGGCCGCGCCGCTTGACGAGCGCCTTGCCGCACCGCGGACACGGCTCCCCGCTCTCCTCGGGCGCCATCTCGACCTCTTCGATGTTCTGCTCCGCCATGTGCAACACCTCGGCGAAGGGCCCGTAGAACCCGCGGAGCAGCCGCACCCAGTCCTCCTGCCCTTCCTCCACCCGGTCGAGATCCTCCTCCATGTGGGCGGTGAAATCGACATCGACCACCCTGGCAAAGTGCTCGACCAGCAGGGAGTTGACGAGGATGCCGAGTTCCGTCGGGTACATCCGCCGGTCCTCCACCTCCACATAGCCGCGGTGCTTGACCGTTTCGATGATCGGCGCGTAGGTGCTGGGCCGGCCAATCCCGCGCTCTTCCAGCGCGCGCACCAGCGTCGCCTCCGTGTAGCGGGGCGGCGGCTGGGTGAAGTGCTGGGCCGGATCGAGGCCCAGCAGGCGCAGGCGCTCTTGCTCCTGCACATCGGGCAGCCAGCCCTCGGGCGCGTCCTCCTCATCGTTGTCGCGCCCCTCCATATAGACACGCAGGAACCCCGGGAACTTCACGCGCGACCCGGTGGCCCGGAAGAGGTAGGAGCCGGCGGTGATGTCCACGGCGAGCGTGTCGAGCACCGCCGAGGCCATCTGGCTGGCGACGAAGCGCTCCCAGATCAGCCGGTAGACCTTGTGCTGGTCGGCCTTGAGGAACGGCTTCATGACCTCCGGGGTCCGGAGGACCGACGTCGGCCGGATGGCCTCGTGGGCCCCCTGCGCGTTCCGGCGGGACGTATACTGGCGCGGCTGCGCGGGGACGTAGGGCGCGCCGAACGTCTGCCCGACGTAGTCCCGGGCCTGCACCTGGGCTTCTTCGGCCACCCGGACGGCGTCGGTGCGCATGTAGGTGATCAATCCCACGGTGCCTTCCGCCCCGACGTCCATGCCTTCGTAGAGCTGCTGCGCCACGACCATCGTGCGCGCGGCCGAGTAGCCCAGCTTCCGGTTCGCCTCCTGCTGGAGGGTGCTCGTCGTGAACGGCGCGGCCGGGTGGCGCTGCTGATCTTTGCGGCGGATCTCCGAGACGCTGAACGGCGCCTGCTCCAGTTCCTGCACGATCGCCTTGGCGGCCGCCTCGTTCGGGATCTCGATCTTCTCTCCGCCCTTGCCGTCGGAGGCGGCGGCGTCCTTCGTCTTGCCGACGAGCCGGGCGACGAACGGCGCCGTCTCGCCTTCCCGCGCCAACCGCGCGGCGATCGACCAGTACTCCTGGGGCACGAAG
>VBAN01000043.1:9346-14349 GCA_005882445.1 Candidatus Segetimicrobium genomatis
GTCCAGGATCCGGCGCGCCTGCTGCGCGTTGACCAGGCTGGTATTGATATCGCGGGGAGCTTGGAGCGCCTTCCGGACGGCGTCCTTCGTCACCTCGTGAAACTCGATCCGCTTGATCTTGGGGTTGACCGGGGTGAGAATCGTCGCCAGGTGCCAGGAGATCGCTTCGCCTTCGCGGTCCGGGTCGGTGGCCAGGTAGACGGCCGAAGCCTTTTTGGCCGCAGCCTTGAGTTCCTTGATGATGGGCCCCTTCCCCTTGGGGACGACGTACTTCGGCGTGAAGTCGTGCTCGACGTCCACCCCGAGCTGGCTGCGCGGAAGGTCCTTGACGTGCCCCATGGACGCCATGACCTCGTACTTCCGGTCCAGCAGCTTCTTGACCGTCCGCGCCTTGGTGGGCGACTCTACGACGACGAGTGATTTGACCACGTAACGCCTCCTGCCCGATGCGGCCGATTGCTTCCTTCGAAAACCGACCACCGGGCAAACCGCTTCCCGGGGGTCTGCTGAACCAGCCCCCGGACTTCCAGGGTCGCGAGCGCGGCCGCCACACACCCGGCGTCCAGCGCGGTCCCCTCGATGATCCGGTCGATCTGCTCGGGGCGCTCGTCGAGAACGGCGAGCACCCGCGCTTCAGTATCAGTTAACCCGGCGACGGGGCCGCTTGTTCCCGGCCGCCACGCCAGTCCGACTGCCTCCAGCAGGGGCCCGGGGCCCTGGAGGAGCCGGGCGCCCTGGGCCAGCAGATGGTGCGGCCCCCGGCTGGCCGCCGAGAAGACGCTGCCCGGGACGGCGTACACCGCCCGCCCCTGGGCGGCGGCATGCCGGGCCGTGATCAGCGAGCCGCTGTCCACACCACCCTCCACCACCACCACCGCCTGCGCCAGCGCGCTGATCAGGCGGTTCCGAGGCGGAAACTGCTGCGGCCGGGGCCGCATCCCGATGGGCACCTCTGACACGACTCCTCCCCGAGCCAGCATCGCTTCCATTAAAGAGCGGTGTTCGGGCGGGTACACCACGTCGATCCCGCATCCCAGCACCGCCACCGTCATCCCGTCCTCCCGAAGGGCCCCCGCGTGCGCCGCCCGGTCGATCCCCCGGGCCAACCCGCTGACCACCACGGCGCCGGCCCTGCCCAGCGCTTCGCCGAGCGTGCGTGCGACGTTCACCCCGTACGGCGACGGCCGCCGTGTTCCCACGATCGCCGCCGCCGGCCCCGCCGTCCCGTCCCACCGGCCGCGCAGGTAGACGACCGGCGGAGCGTCGTCGAGCTCGCGCAGCCGCTCCGGGTACCCCGCGTCCCACCAGGTCGTGACCCGAGCCCCCGCCTCACCTGCGCGCCGCAGGGCGCGCTCGACGTTCACCGCCGGGCGCGACCGGGCGATGTGGGCCGAGAGGCGCGGCCCGATCCCCGGAACTGCCGCCAGCTCGGCTTCGCTCGCGTGCCAGGCGGCGCGCGCGGATCCGAACGTCGTCACGAGCCGCGCGATCCGCACCGGCCCGAGCAGCGGCACCAGATGGAGCGCGATCGCGCACCGTCGCTCGTCCGGATCATTGTTACCTCTATACCCGTATCCCGGCGATTTTATACCTGGCCTCCGGAGATTGTCAAATCACGCGCGCGCATCGCACTCGGGATTCCCTGCGCGCATCTCTGAACCATGGCTGGCGCACCAACACCACCGCGTCGACCGACGCGGCGCCCCCCGTCTCGCACAGCACGCGCGCGCACTCGTTCAGCGTCGCGCCGGTCGTCATCACATCATCGATCACAGCGACCCGCGCCCCGCGGAGCATGCGCGTGGCGAACCCGAGGGCAAACGCTCCCCGGACGGCCCGCCAGCGATCCTCTTCGCGCCGCCCTCGCAGCGCGCGCACCGCGCGCGCCTGCACCAGGAACGGCGGGTCGAGGTCGTCCACCGGCAGGACCGGCCGCAGCGCCGGAGCGGCATCCAAATAGATGGCGGTCAACGGATGGACGGGGCGCCCCCGGAGACACCGCGGGTGAAACGGCACGGGAAGGATGACGTCGTACGAGCCCAGCCCGCCGTGCCGGAGCAGGAATCCCGCAAGCAGCCGGCCGAGCAGGGTGATCGCCCCCGGCTGGGCGGCGTCTTTGGCGGCGAGCAGCAGGCGTTGCGTGTCCCCCCGATTGTAGCCGAGGGCCACATGCGTTTTCCCGATGCGCAGCCATCCGCGCCGGCACCCGAGGCTCTCGCAGCGGCCGCCGGCGCGCCGCTGGGCGCAGCGGGGACAGGCATCGGGGGGAATCATTTCGAGGCCCTGCGCGAGACAACTTGGGGAGATCGGGTAGCCGCCGCACGCCCGGCAGCCGCGATGGCGCCACAGCGCCTCCCAGAGCGAGCGCGGGCGCGCGATCACGGCTCCTCGGGCCCGCCGGGATCTGCCGGACGGTCCAGGGACCGGTATCCAACGGCCTCGGCGAGGTGGGGGACGCGGATCTCGCCGGCGCCTTCCAGGTCGGCGATCGTCCGGGCCACCCTGACGATGCGCTCGTAGGCCCGCGGGCTGAGGAACAACCGATCGATCGCCCGGCTGAGGAACCTTCGCCCGTCGCCGCCGAGCCCCCAGGTCGCCCGCACGGACGCCAGGGGAACCGTCCCGTTCGCCAGCGCGGTCGTTCCAAGGCCGGCGCCGCGCGCGGCCTGGATCGCACGGGCGCGCACGACCCGAGCGCGAACATCGCCCGAGGGCTCGCCCGGGGCGAGCGCCACGAGGTCCGCGCCGCCGACCCGCGGCACCTCCACGTGCAGATCCACCCGGTCGATGAGCGGACCGGAGAGACGCCTGAGGTACCGGCCCCGCTGCGCCGGAGAGCACGCGCACGCCCGACCGGGATCCCCGAGGTGGCCGCACGGGCACGGGTTCATCGCGGCGACGAGCATACAACGCGCCGGGAACACGGCAGCGCCGTGCACCCGCGCCACCGCGATCTGTCCTTCTTCCAGCGGCTGCCGCAGCGCTTCGAGGACATCGCGCCGGAACTCCGGGAGCTCGTCCAGGAACAGCACCCCGAGATGGGCGAGGCTCGCCTCCCCGGGGCGCGGCAGCAGCCCTCCACCCACCAGCGCCTGAAGGCTCGCGGAGTGGTGGGGAGCGCGAAACGGACGAACGGTGATCAGCGGATCTTGCTGCCGCAGCCGGCCGGTCACACTGTAGATGCGGGTGACCTCGATCGCCTCCTCTTGTGTCAGCGGCGGAAGGATCGTGGGGAGGCGGCGGGCGAGCATGGTCTTGCCGGCGCCCGGCGGACCGATCATGAGGACGTTGTGCGCTCCGGCCGCCGCGATCTCGAGGGCGCGCCGCGCATGCGCCTGTCCGCGCACCTCGGCGTAGTCCACCGCGCCGTCCGGCGGGGCCGACGCGGGGCGCGTCGAGGAGGCGAACGGGACGAACGGGACCTGGCCGCGGAGCGCCCGGCAGACCTCCGACAGATGCCGGACGGGGTGGACGGCGATCCCGTCGATCAGCGCGGCTTCGCCGGCGTTGGCCGCGGGGACCACCAATCCCCGCAGGCCCGGCCCGCGCGCGGCGAGCGCGATGCTCAGCACCCCTGGGACGGGGCGCACGGCCCCATCCAGCGAGAGCTCGCCGACGACGATATACCCCCGAAGCGCGTCCGGGGGAATCTGCCGGGTGGCGGTCAGGATCCCCAGCGCGATGGGCAGATCGAAGACCGGGCCCGCCTTCCGCGTGTCGGCGGGGGCCAGGTTCACGGTGATCCGCCGCACGGGCATCTCGTAGCCGGAGTTCCGCACCGCCGCGCGCACCCGCTCCCGGGCTTCCCGCACCGCGGTGTCCGGAAGCCCGACGATCGCGAAGGTGGGGAGCCCGGGGCTGACATCCAGCTCCACCCCCACCATCGACGCCTCCAGCCCCACCACCGACGCGCTCTGGTTCTGTGCCTGCACTCCGCGGTCACCCGCCGGTATTATAGATGGAAAGATGTTTAGATGTCCAGCCTTCCATCACCGGGGCGGCCGGTACCGCGAACCCGCAGGGTCCGGGCTTATCCCCGCCGGCGCTGCCGGGGATCGAGCCGCTCGGCAAGCGACTCGCCGACGACGTTGAAGGAGACCACGGTCAGGGACAGCGCGGTGGCGGGAACGATGACCAGGTACGGATGACTCTGCAGATACTGAAAGCTCTCGTTGATCATGAGTCCCCAGCTGGGGCGGGGCGGCTGCACGCCGATGCCGATGAAGCTCAGCGTCGCCTCCGTGAGGACCAGCGCGCTCACATCGAGCGTGGCCCGCGCCGCGAGCAGGTGCACCGCGTTGGGGACCAGATGCCGGAGGAGCACGCGGCCCGCCCGGGCCCCGACGGCGCGCGCCGCCTCGATGTAGTCGCGCTCCCGCAGCGCCACCACCTCGCTCCGGATCGTGCGCGCCATCCCCGGCCACGCCGTCATGGTCAGCGCGAGCACGATGTTCAGCAGGCTGGAGCCGAAGATGCCGGTCACGAGGACCGCGAGCAGGAGCGACGGAAAGGCGATCAGGAGGTCGACGATCCGCATCAATCCCGCGTCGAGGCGGCCCCCGTAGAAGCCGGCCACGGTCCCCCAGGTCACGCCCAAGACCGATTCCGCCGCCACCGCGGAGCAGCCGACCGCCAGCGACACGCGCCCCCCGTGCAGCAGCCGCGCGAGCAGATCGCGCCCGTACTGGTCGGTGCCGAGCCAGTGCGCGCGCTCAGGGCCGTGGAAGGAATGGTCCAGGTCCTGCCGGTCGTACGTGTACCCGGCGACCCACGGCGCGCCGAGCGCCAGGACGACCACGCACACCAGCAGGGTCGCGGCGGCCGCGGCCGGCCAGTCCCGCCGGGCCGACCGCAGCAGCCCCGACGCGTGCGGCATCGTCACCCCGCCCCGGGGGCCGGCAGGTCAGTACCGGATGCGGGGGTTGAGGGCCGCGTAGGAGACGTCGACGGCCAGGTTGATGAGGGTGAACAGCGCGGTGTAGACGAGGACGGCCGTCTGGATC
>VBAN01000043.1:14430-17186 GCA_005882445.1 Candidatus Segetimicrobium genomatis
CCGGGGAGTCCCTTGCTCCTCGCGGTGCGCACGTAGTCCTCGGTGAGCACCTGCTGCACGCTGGCGCGGCTGATGCGCGTGATGTAAGCGATCGGCGCCGCCGCGAGGACCGCCACGGGGAGGACGTAGTTCGCCGGCGCGCCCCATCCGGCGACGGGCAACAGACGCCAACGCAGGGCGAACCACAGCACGAGGACGGCGGCCACGACGAAGTTGGGCACGGACAGCCCGGCGATGACGCCCACCTGGATGAGGCGGTCGACGATCGAGCGCCGGAGCACCGCGGCCCACACACCGAGCCCCACGCCCACGACCGCCGCGACCGCCACGGCCAGCGCGGCCAGACGCAGGCTGATGGGCAGCGTCTGCCGGACGACATCGCCGACGCGGCGGGCCGGGTTCACGTACGAAATCCCGAAATCGAGCGCCGCCGCCCGGACCACGTACGCCGTGAACTGCACGACCAGCGGGCGGTCCAGACCGAGCTCGTGGCGCTTGTGCGCGGCGACCTCCGGATTGTAGTGGTCGGCCAGCAGCACCTGGACCGGGTCGCCGGGCGCGTAGTGCCCGGCGAGAAAGATCAGCAGCGCCGCCCCCAGGAGCAGGGGGATGAGCAGCCCGACGCGGTAGGCGAGATACCGGATCACCGGGGGACGTCCGGGAGGCCGGTCAGCGCTCGACGCTGACCGTGTTGAACCTCAGCCACCCGGACAGCGCCGGCGTGGTCTGCAGCCCCTGCACGTACGGCTTCTTGAGCAGGGCGAACTGCGTGAACACGATCGGCACCATCGCGGCGTCCTCCACCGCCAGGGCCTCCGCCTTGTGATAGAGCGTCGTCCGCTCACTCTCCGTCGGCGCCGCGTTGGCTCCGTCCACGAAGCGGTCGAATGCCGAGCTCGCGTAACTGACCCGGTCGAGCGGCGACTTGCTGTACAGGAGCAAATCGAGGTAGTCGCTGTAGTCGAGATAGTCCGCCGCCCAACCGGTCATGAATGCCTGGAAGGCGGTTCGCCGGTTCATCCCCTGCTGGAAGTTCGCAAACTCGGTGCGCTGCAGGCTCACGTCGACACCGAGATTCTCCTTGAGCATCGCGGCCGCGGCCTCCGCCGCCATCTGGTAGTCCTGCGCGATGGGATTCATCGCGATCGTCAGCGGCGGCAGCTTGCCGGCCATTCCCGCCTCCTCCAGGAGTGTTTTGGCCCGCGCGGGATCATACGACAGTCCCTTGTAGCCGCTGTAGAATCCCGGAATGCCGGGCGGCACGATCGACGCGGCGGGCTGGTAGAATCCGAAGAACACCGTCCGGGCGATCTTCGCCTTGTCGATGGCGAGCGCGAAGGCGCGGCGCACCCGAGCGTCCCTGAACGGTTCGTACACGCGCGGGTTCGGTCCCAGCCAGATGAACTGCGCGCGCGGGAAGACGATCAGCTGCTTCCCCAGGGCCGGGTCGGCCCGGATCCGCTGAAAATCGGCGAGCGGGACCTGCACGAGATCGAGCTGACCGGCCTGATACTCCGCCAACCGCGTGGCCGCCTGCGTGACGATCGGCAGCTCGACGCGCGCGACGTTCGGGGCCCCAAGGAAGTACTGCGGGTCGGCCGTGAGCGTGACGTGGTCGTTGTGGACCCACTCGCGCAGCATGAACGGTCCCGATCCGGCGTCGCGTTTCTCGTACCAGCTCTGGCCGCCGCGCTCCACCACATCCCGGTCGAGGACCACCGCGGCGTAGTAGGCGAGACGGTTCAGGAACCCGCCCCGCGCCTCTGGGTTCAGGACGAACCGGAGCGTCGCCGGATCGACGGCGGTGATGCCGGCGAGCCCGCCCCCGCCCTTCTGCTGGGCGTCGAACCCGCCGATCCCTGCCAGGACGACGTCCGCCACGGACGTCTTGAGCGCCGGGTCCCCCATGCGCTCGAACGACCACTTCCAGTCCGCCGCCGTGACCTTGCGGCCGCTGTGGAACGTCACGTTGTCGCGCAGGTGGAAGGTATACACCAGCCCGTTGGGGGAGACGTCCCAGCTCCGGGCGCCCTCGGGCACGACCCGGCCGCTGCTGTTGAAGCCGACCAGCGTCGTGTACATCAGGAACGTCAGGTCGCCGGAGGCGAAGTCCGTCGCGAAGTACGGGTCGATGGTCGGCGGCTCGCCCCCGAGCGGCGTCCGGAAGACCCCGGCACCCTGTCCTGTGGCCGGCGAGGGTCCGCCCACGCCGGCGAGCGCGCCGCACAGCGCGGCCGCGACGATCAACGCCATCACCTGTCGATTCACGAACATCCCCTCCTCATGATGCTGCCTGATGATCCGGCCCCCCGGTCACGACGGCCGTGCACTCGCCGCCAACTCCTGCTCCCCGTGGTGGACCGTCTTGAGGTACGCCAGCACCTCCGCCATCGGGACCACATCGCCGTACTTCATGTGGATATCAAACAGCGCGACCTTGTGTGAGGTCATCCCGCGGTCGCAGACGCCCTCGACCGGCACGATCACGCGGTAGTTGTAGTTGAATGCGTCCAGGACCGTATCCCGCACGCATCCGCTCGTCACGGTGCCCGTCACGATCACGGTGTCGACGTTGTGAAACACCAGGTAGCTCACAAGGTCGGTGCCGAAGAAGGCGCTCGGCGCGGACTTCACGATGACCGACTCGTGCTCGAGCGGCCGCAGTTCCGGCACGATCTCGTACGCGGCGGCGTCGGCCATCACCGGCCGGCGGCTGGCCGCCGTCTTCCACCGACCGCGCTCCGCCGGAATCGACC
>VBAN01000043.1:17317-22895 GCA_005882445.1 Candidatus Segetimicrobium genomatis
CGCTCTTCCTTGGGGATTACGTCATCCCAGACGGCCATGCTCCACCTCCCGGACGCCCTTCACCACCACCGGATGCGGCACTGGTTCAGACGCTCGACCCCCGCCGCGGTCACGCGCCAGTCGTCCTCCCAGCACGCGGTCCCGAACCCCGCGCGGACCAGCATCGGCTCGAACGCGAAGACCATGTTCTCTTCCAGGACCGCGGGGTTGCCGGGCGCGAACGCCGGCAGGTCCTGCGTGGCCGCGCCGATCCCGTGGCCGCGGAAATAGAGGTCGTCGGCGTATCCGGCCTCCCCGGCTCGGGCCGCGGCGATGTCGGCCAGGGCGCCGATGACGGTCCCCGGACGCGCCGCCTCCATCACGTCCTCCACGATCGCGATCTGTGTCTCCATGAACCGCCGCTGCTCGGCCGTCGGCGTCCCGCACACGCGCTGCCGCGACGCATCGCTGTGGTACCCCATGTACCGGGCTCCCACGTCCATGTAGACCATGTCTCCGGGCTGCACGCGGTACGACGTGGGGGCCATATGCTTGAATCCCGCGCGACGGCCGGCGCACACGGAAATCGCGAAGGCCGGATGCTCCGCGCCGGCGGCGAACATCGCGTGGTACGCCTCCGCGGCGAGCTCGAACTCCGTGATGCCGGGGCGCACCGCGTCCATCGCGGCCCCCAGCGCCTCGTCCGCCAGATGACAGGCGCGGCGGATCACCTCGATCTCGCGGTGGCTCTTGATCGTCCGCATCTCGCGCAGCAGGCCGGCGGCCTGGGCGACCCGCGCGTCGGGAAAGGTCTCGCCGAGAAACCGCTCGAGCCGCTCGGTGGACACGCCGGCGATCCCGATGGTTCCCCCGCCGCACCCCCGTTCGACGATGAAGTCCTCGACGTGATCGTAGACGGTGGCCGGGCTCGCCGCCCCGGTCACCGTGCGGGGCGCCGCGGCGCAGCGCACGTCTTCGACCCAGCAGTCCTGGATGCCGGAGTGCATCGGCTCGCCGTGCATCACGGCGTTGGTGGTAAAGCCGGGCGGGCCGTCCCCCGGCACGACGAGCAGGCTGTCCCCGCCGTAGAAATCCTCGAAGTTCGTCAGGTACCTGATGTTGGTGCCATCCGAGGGATTGCCGAGCACCACGAGACAGTCGAGGCCGTCCCGGGCCATGCGCGTCCCCAGGCGGCGCAGCCGCTCGCGATATTCCTCGATCGGGAACGGGAGGTTCATCCACGGGAGGCGGTCCGAGTAGGCATACGGCACGCGGCCCCACCCGTACGGCATCGCCGGGCGTCCCTTGGCGCTCACGATCGACCTCGACCGATCGGGGAGTCCCGCCGCATTATCGGACTATTCCACGAGGCGATAGTGCTCGCGCACCCAGCGCGCGAGTTGGCTGCCCTGCCTGGCCCGGATCGCCGCGAAGCCCTGATCCCCTTCCTGGAAGGCCCGCGTGCGCTCGCGCTCCGCCAGATCGGGATAGGTGCACTCCCAGATGACATCCGGCAGGCCCGCCGGATCGATCCCGGGTTCCCCGCCGACCGGCACCCAGATCCGTCCCCGGGGGACGCCCAGCTCCGCCAGGCGCCGGGACGCCTCGATGCGGGTGTCGAGCACACGGTCCCGCAGCCCCGGCCGCGCAAAATAGCGTTGATGCACCAGGATCATGGACGCCTCCGACGTCATGCCCGCGCTACCAGAACCGGAACGGACAGCCCGACAGGGGTTCGGCTCCGTCGGGGGTGATGAGGACCGTCTCTTCGACGCACGCGGTGCCGAAGCGCATGCGGATCAGCATGGGCTCCAGGGCAAAGATGTGCCCCGGTTCCAGGATCGCCTCCGTGGCCGGGCGAAGCGACGGCTGCTCGAAGAGCGAGCAGCCCACCCCGTGGCCGAACCCTTTGGGCATGTAGTCATCGCCGAACCCTGCCCGCTCGGCGACGCCCCGCGCGACCTCGATGAGGCCGCGCACGGCGGCTCCAGGCCGGGCCTGCGCCAGCACGCTCTCAAACATGGCCAGCCCGGTGTCGAGGAAGCGCCGCTGCTCTGCGCTGGGCCGGCCGACGACGAGGCTCCTCGAGACGTCGGCACAGTATCCCGAGCAGACGGCGCCCATGTCGAGGACCACCATGTCGCCCGCCTGAAACCCTACGGCAAACGCCGCCTCGTGGGCCCGGGCGGCGACGGCGCGCTCGCTGACGCCCGGGGCAATCATGGCGATCGCCGCCTCGTGCATGCGGCCTGAGAGGCTCGCCGCGCGGCGCATCATCCCGATCTCAAGCGGAGACTTGCGCGCCCGGACGCCGAGCAGGAGATCGTCGGCCGCCACAAATTCGGCGCGGGGCAGCCGCTCCCGAAGCTCGTCGAAGACCCGGTGGGGCAGAATCGCCGTGCCGGCGATCCCAATGCGCTCCGCGTCCGCGCCGGCCTCCCGCAGCGTGTCGGCCACCTGGCCCGCCGCGCTGGTCTCGGGCGACCGGACGAACCCCGGGCGCTCCGCCGGGCGGACGTCCTCGAACCAGGTCGTCCAGATGGAGGTATGCATCGGCTCGCCGTGCATCAGCCAGTTGGTCGCGAGCATCGGTCCGCGGTCGAGCGGGACCACGACGAACGTTTCGCCCGCCCCCGCCTCGAAGTTCGCCAGATACCGGGCGTGTCCCGGATCCGCGTTGCTCGAGAACGCGACGAGCGCGGCGAGATCTTCGGCCCGCATGCGGCCGCGCACCGCGGCGATCCGGCGGTCGTATTCCGCCTGCGGGAACGGCAGCACCATCCACGGCCGCCGATCTGCGCTCCCATACGGGACCTTCGCCTGGTAGACGGGCACCATGTTTCCCTTCCCCCGCGCCCTGGTGGACGTGAGCCGGTTGTCCGATGGCATGGATGCCGATCGTCCGGATGCGATCGGTAGTAGTTCCGATTCTTGGACATCTTATCCTGCCGGAGCCGCGATCCGCGGCGCAGCGCCCGGCCGGCAGGAAGTCCTCCGTTCCCCGATGAAGCGCTCGGTGATCTCGCTCGCGTACCGGGGGGCCCGCGACGCGCCGGCGACAGCGAGGAACGTATCGTGCCCATGGCTCATGAACGGTACGAGGTCGAACTGCACTGTGGTCGCTGCCGCCGGACCACCGTCCACCTGGTCGCCATCGGCGACCGATCCCTCTCGCGCGTCATGTGCATTCCCTGCGGCCGCGCCGTCGCCGTGGACACGCTGCAGTTCATGGAGCAGTACGTCGACAGCGTCATGCGCCGGCTCCTGGCGAAGCCGTTCGAGATCACCACGGAGTTCACGCGCAGCCCGCGGGAGTTCATCACCTCGCTGCCAAGCCGGGTGCTGACCAAACCGTTCAGGGTCGCGGCCGAACTGCGGACGACGATGGACATCGTTCGCCTCCGCCGGCGGACCCCTCCCCCGACCCCGCCGGCGATGCCCGCCGCCCCCGGCGAACTTCCCGCCGTCGAGCGGCGCTGCAAGGTCCTGCTCAGCGCCCCGCTGATGTGGGCGCACAGCGCCGAGGAGATCGTCGATGCCGCCTCCGACCTCGGATACGACGGGGTGGAGATGTGGGCCTACCTGCTGTCCTGGGGCGCCGCCGACCCCGCGGCGGTCAAGGCACGGGCGCAGCAGCGGGACCTCCTGCTCACACTCCACGCGCAGAGCTGGGACCTGAACCTCTCCTCGCGTCTCGACCCGATCCGCGCGGCATCCCTCGACGCCACCCACGCCTCACTCGATCTCGCCGAGCAGCTGGGGGCGCGGCTCGTCGTCATCCATCCGGGGCGGATCACCGTTCCCTTCGATGACGCGGAGGCGTATTGGCCCCGGCTGGTCGCGAGCCTCCGGGAACTGGCCGACGACGCGGCCGCCCGCGGCCTCCGCGTGGGGGTCGAGCACATGGAGCCGCGCCAGGGAGAGTATGTCGTGACCCCCGAGCAGGCCAATCGCCTCATCCGCGCGGTGGGCCGCCCGAACGTCGGCACGGTCCTCGATACCGCGCACATCCCGTGGGGAGAGGACGAAACCGTGTTTATCGCCGGCCTGGAGCACATCATCCACGTCCATCTCAGTGACGCGGACGAGTCGCGTCTCCATCTCCCGCTGGGTCAGGGGGGGCGCGATCTGGTGCGCCTGCTGGGAGCGCTGCGCGACTATCGCGGGGCGATCGCCCTCGAGGGGTTTTCGATCGAAGCCGGCACCGACCTGGTGCGGTGGAACAAGGGCCGCTTCGAGGAGCTGTGGCGGGAGTCGACGGCGGTGAGCGGGGCGGTCGCGTCGTCACCGCCGCGGTGATCGTTCGCCTATCGGGACGCGACGAGCGACACGACCTCCTGGGGCGTGGCCACCAGATAGTCGGGCCCCGCGGCGAGCAGCGCCGGCCCCTCGCGTGTCCCCCACGTGGCCGCAGCGCTCAGCACTGCCGCCGCGCGGGCGGCCCGGATGTCGAAGACGCCGTCGCCGACGACCAGCGCTTCTTCGGGGCGCGACCCGAGACGCCGGAGCGCCTCGAGCACCGGATCGGGAGCCGGCTTGGGGGCCGGGATATCTTCCGCGGTGACCGCCGCGCGGATCCACGCCGTCAGGCCGAATCCCTCCAGCGCCTGGGCGGTGGACCGCCGCCGCTTGCTGGTCACGACCCCGAGCCGGCACCCGCGCGAGCCGAGCGCGGCCAGCATCGCCGGCACTCCCGGGAAGGGCGCGCACAGACGGGCGTGATGCGCGTCGTAGTAGGCGGTGTAGGCGTCCACGAGCGCAGCGACCCGGTTGGGCGCCACGTGGGCAAACCGCGCCGGCAGGGGCTCGCCCCACTTCACCGCCACCTGGGCGTCGTCCAGCTCCCGGCCCAACACCACGCGGGCGGCGTGCCGGAAGGCCGCGGCGATCAGCGCATACGAATCGATCAGGGTGCCGTCGAGATCGAACAGGATGGTCACGAGCGGCATGCCGCACGCATGCAGGGGGAGCCCGCGCCCCGATGGAATACCTGCCTATGAACACTTCGGACGTGAACTTCGCGCATTTCTTCGATTACCTGCTCAAGGCCCGCGGACGGCTCCTGGACTGGGTCCGCATCCATCCGCGCGACGCTGGTGCACACGGCCGGAGCCGAGTGGGCGTACATCGAGCGGCTGACGGGCAAGGACGTCAGCATCGGTGATTCCCCGTTCACCGCCGAGCGCCAGCCCGAGTTCGAGCCGTTTGCGGGGGCCTGGGAGCGCCGGGCGCCGTCGACCCGGCAGGCCCTCGCCGCCCTCGGCGATCCCGCGCGTCCCATCGAGTTCACGTCGCGGATGGGGCCGAAGGCGATGCGGGTGCGGACCACTGCGGGGGGCATCGCCGGCCAGCTGCTCTTCCACGAGGTGCATCACCGGGCGCAGGTGATGGCGATGCTTCGGCAGGCCGGGGTCGCCGCGGAGAACCTGGACTACTCGGTGCTGCTGTTCGAGCGGACTCCGATCGGCTGACGCGAGCGGGGAGTCACCGTGTGAGGTGCTCAGCCTCCTGCTCCATCCACTCCTCGACGGCGGCGCGAACGATCTCGTACGTGGTCCCCCGGCCTTCGCCGAGGATTGGGCTGGCCATAGACCGGCGG
>VBAN01000010.1 GCA_005882445.1 Candidatus Segetimicrobium genomatis
ATCCCCCCACCGGGGGATTGCGCCGACCTTATGGCCATGCTAGATTAAAATGAGGGGGTAGATGAATGTCGCGTAGGTTCGCAAGAGCGCATGCGCGGTCGTCTGGGTCGTCGCACAAGCCCAGATCACGCCGTGCCGGGCTGAAATCCGGTGTCAGGCGGCGAATTGTCGCCCGAAATAGGCCCGCAGCCAGGGTCAGAGTCGTGGGATCCCGCTCGACGGGGGCCCACCGTGGGAAACGGCCCCTCAAGGCTCCCGAACCCATGGACGAACGGACGTTCACCGGTAGCCTTGAACGAAGCCTTCGGGATTACCGAACAGTGTGGGAGGCTTTGGCCAAGCGGTGAGATACCTGACGGTTGAGCAGTTGAAGACGGTGAATCAGCGTATGATCCGGGCCACCGGCGGCCTCTACCTCGCGGGCGAGCAGAACGTGGTCTATCCGCCGAGCCTGGAATCGCTGGTAAACTTTGTGCAGACGCGGATCGCGTTGCGGCCGCAGCCCTCCATCTGGGAGATGGCGGCATTCTATCTCGATCGGTTGACTCGAGACCAGGTCTTTCACGATGGGAACAAGCGGACGGCGCTGGAAGCGGCCCGGCTCTTCATCGAAGGCGCCGGCTACCGGCTGACCCTCACCCCGGCGCACGAGTCCGTCGAGTTCATCACGAACGTCTCCCGCGGCGGGTCCACCCGCGACAATATCGCGGCGTGGCTGCGGACGCACTCCAAGCGAAAGTGAAGGGTTGCCCCCCGCGCCGCCGCGCCACCTGCTCTTGACGCCGGCGGCCCTGGGCGCGATGATTGTGATAGTCGAAAAAGGAGGTGATGCGGATGGATCATAGTAGACGCTCCACGCCGTACCGTACGACCTGCCACCAGTATCCGCAGAGCGAGGTGATGACCGGGTAGCGCTCTTGCGCACTCCGGCCGTCGCCCACGCTGCGGCTCAGCTGGATGACGACGGTGCGGCTGGAGGGCAGTCTGGCGCTTTCTCCGCTCGCAGGTCCTCAGAAAGCGCTCAAGAAGACTCTCTAAAGTACACAGGACGAGTGGAAGGGCTCCTCGGATTCGAGGGGCCCTTCCTTATTGCCCCAGGGTGTCTCCACGAGTTTCTCCCGCGGCGGGCGTCGCGTGCGCCGGGCGGCTATGACCCGGGGAGCGCACGCCACAGGTCCTCTTCGCGGAGGTAGATGAGGTCGAAGAGCATCGCCCCCCGGGTCAAGGTCTGCGACAGCCGCACCGCCTCGGCGAGCCGGTCCGGCTCGCCGGCGTACAACGGGACGAGGAGCGCGCCGACGATGGTCGTCGCGCCGTGCACCACGGACGCGGCGAGCTGCGCCCCGCCTTGGATGCTGATCTCCGGGTCATTGTGCTGAGCGCGGGCCTCCCGAACGGTCAGCGGCGGGTAGTAGAGGCCGATCATTAGGTAGTCGAGGAGCGGCGCGAGGCCGGCCTCCACCCACTCCCGCCCGATCCAGGGATACGGCGGCCAGACCTCGGGGCTCCCCCAGTTGACGCCCTCCTCGAAGTAGACCGGATACCAGGCGCCCACGTACGCGGCGACCGCCACCTTGGGGCGGAGCGTGTGGACCAGATGCGCCGCCGCCCGGACGTACGCCATGATCGTGTGCGCGCGGAAGCCGATCCAGGATCGGTAAAGGGGGCCGGGCACGCGCTTCACCCAGTACCCGCTCGCCGCGTACGCGTAGATGTCCTGCGGCCAGTGGTCCACCGCGTGACCGATGAACGCTTCGAAGCGAAGACGGCTCAGCGCGGAGAAATCCTCGCTCGCGTCCTGGTAGCGCGTCCGGTCGAGGATGATCCCGTCGACATCATACCGGGTGAGCACCTCGTAGAGGACGGCGAGTTCGTACCCGTAGACGGCCGGATCGGCGGGGTTGACGAAGGCGAAGATACTGCGCGTGGAGGAGGGGACCATCCGGAACTCCGCCGGGCCGATCGTGACGACCGCCCCCACGGGGAGGGCGCGCGCGAGCCAGCGGGCCGCCGCGCCGTGGCCGGAGAGCACGTATCCTCCGGGCGGGATCGGGGTGGGGCCGGGGTCGAAATCTCCGGCGGCGCGGTCGCGCACCTCGGTCACCTGCCCCCAGGCGACCGCCGCCTCGACCCCCCACCGCGAGGCCGGGGTGGCCGGGCCCGACTCGGGCGTGTAGAGGACGAGCGCATTGTCGGTTCGGGGAACATCCACGCCGGCGAGCGCGTATGATGAGCCGTCGGGCGCCACCACCGGCCGCGTTCCGAGGTACGCGGTGGTCTGCCACTCCGGATGCTCAAATCCAGGCCCGGACTGCGAGGGAGAAAATCCTTCGGCGAAGCCGTTGACGGCGACATCGACGCGCATGCCCCGCGCGTGGGCCTCCTGCACGATCGTCCCCAGCATGTCGTATCCGGCGGGATACCACTGCGCCGGCGGAGGGTAGGTCGGCGCCTCGGAGTGGGGGATCGGCGATGCGCCGATCGCGGGGGCGAACGCGCTGGGATACGTCACGTACCCCCAGGCATTCTTGGCCTCCGGGATCACGACGTCGACGCCCGCCTCCTTGGCGTGGTCGAGGATCTGCTGGACCCCTTCGACGGTGCTGAGCGTGGGCAGATTGGCCCCGGGCTCCATCCAGAGCGCCAGGTGCGGCGGGGCATGTCGCGCCGCCAGCGCAGGCGAGGGGGCGGCGGCGAGGGCGGCGGCCACGAGGGCGGCCACGGGGGAGCCGCCGAAGCGGAGCGGAGAACGCATGCAAATGAATTCGCAGGAGGGCGGGCGGCTCCTCCCTCTTGCAAACTCCCGGTACTCCACATTAGGATAGATCCTGTTCGTCTCGGAGGGGTGTAGCGGATCGTGATTCTGGCAGACGCGTTGTCCCGCAGGTACGGCGATCGGTTGGCGATACGAGACGTCTCGTTCAAGGCGCGTCCCGGCGAGATTCTCGGGTTCCTGGGGCCGAACGGCGCCGGGAAAACCACCACCATGCGAATCCTGACCGGGTTCCTCGCCCCAACCGCGGGCCGGGCGGCGGTCGCCGATTTCGACGTGGTGCGGCAGCCGCTGGAAGCCAAGCGGCGGCTCGGCTATCTCCCCGAGACCCTGCCCCTGTACGATGATCTCACCGCCCGCGAGTACCTCGGCTTTGTCGCGCGGCTCAAAGGCGTCGACGGCCGGAAGATCGGGGACGCGATCGACCGGGCGATGACGCTGTGCGGGATCACGGACGTGGCGGACCGGCTGGTCCGCAACCTGTCCCGCGGATACCGGCAGCGGGTCGGGCTGGCCCAGGCGATCGTGCACGATCCACCGGTGTTGATCCTGGATGAGCCGACCTCGGCGATGGATCCTCGCCAGATCGTCGAGATCCGGAATGTCATCAAAGGCCTGCGGGGAAGCCACACGATCATCCTCAGCACGCACATCCTGCCGGAAGCCACCGCGGTGTGCGACCGCGTGATCGTCATCAATGAAGGCCGCGTCGTGGCGGTGGACACCTACGAGCAGCTGGCGGCGCGCCTCAGGAGGTCGGAGAAGACGCTGGTCCGGGTCGCCCGGCCCGACGGCCGCCTGACCGGGCGCCTCGCGGCGCTGCGGGGAGCGGTGCACGTGACGCCCGGAGAGGGAACGGGGGAGGTCGTCGTGGAGGCGGGGCTCGGGGCGGATCTCCGCGAGGAGATCGCCCGGACCGTCGTCGAGGCGGGGGCCGGGCTGCTCGAGCTGCGGCCGCTCGCGATGAGCCTCGAAGATGTCTTCCTGAGACTGGTGACCCACGAAGAGGCGGCGGAGGAGCCGCGCGCATGAGAGGGACCCTGGTCATTACGCGCAAGGAGCTCCGGCAGCTGTTCAGCTCGCCCATCGCCTATGTGGCGCTGGCGATGTTCTTTGTGGTCAACGGGTTCCTCTTCTACGCGCTGGTGGGAGGGTACACGCTCCAGGTCCTGCAGCTCCAGGGGACGCCGCCGCCGGATTTCAACCCGACGCGGATCATCTTCACCCCGCTCTATCAGGACATGACCTTTGTGCTGATGCTGCTGGTGCCGGTTCTCACCATGCGGCTGGTGTCCGAAGAGGACCGGGCGCGAACGATGGAGCTGGTGGTCACCTCGCCGGTGACCAACTCCGCCATTCTCCTCAGGAAATACCTGGACGTCATCCTCCTCTTCGGCGTCCTGCTGGTGATCAGCGCGATCATGCCGCTCAGCCTGGCGCTGATCGGACGGCTGGATTGGGGCCTCCTGGGCGCCACCTACACCGGCCTGGTGCTGCTCGGCGCGGCGTTCCTGGCCATCGGGCTGTTCGCCTCCACCCTCAACGAGAACCAGATCGTCTCCGCCGCGATTGGGTTCGCCCTGCTGCTGATGTTCTACGTGGTGGGCTTCGCCCAGCAGGCGGCCGGGACCGGCGGGCAGCAGATCCTCTCCGCCCTCTCCATTTCCGCCCACTTTTCGAACCTGGCGAGCGGCATCGTCGACACCACCGATGCCCTGTACTTCCTGAGCCTGGCGGGGTTCTTCCTCTTCCTCGGGATCGTGGCGCTCGAGGCCCGGAAGTGGAGGTAGGCCGATGCAGCGGCGCAATGTCCTGCTGACCACCAACGCGATCGTGTCGGCGGCGCTCGTCGCCGCCCTCGATCAAGGTGCTGCGGTCCCTGCCCGGCCCGATCGAGGTCGTGGCGTTTCCGAGCTTCAGCCCCGAAACCTCGCAGGTCCAGCGCTACCGGCGCGTGCTCGGCACCTACCAGTACTACTCGAAGAACTTTCAGTTCCGGCTCGTCGACCCCGACCGCAACCCCGCGGAGGCGCAGAAGTTCAAGATCGCCTCCTACGGCCAGATCGTCCTCAACCGCGGGAAAGCCTCGTACACGGTGGACTCCGAGAGCGAAGAGCAGCTCACGAACGGCCTCCTGCACCTCTTGGAGACGGCGAAGAAGACCGTCTACGTGCTCCAGGGCGAAGGGGAAATCCCGCTCGACGACTTCACCCGCAACGGCATGGGGACGGTGAAGCAGGCGCTGGTGAGCAAGGGGTTCGACGTGAGACCCCTCCTGCTCGTTCAGACTCGCCGGGTGCCGGAGGACGCCGCCGCGGTGGTGGTGCCGTCGCCCACCCGCGACCTGCTTCCGCAGGGGCGTGACGCCCTCGCGCAATACTACCAGTCGGGGGGGAAGCTCCTGATCCTGGTGGATCCCCAGACCCCCGCCGGGTTCCGGGCGTGGCTCGAGCCGACCTTTCACGTCGGCGCGCCCGGGGGGATCGTGGTCGACCCCGTCTCCCGGCTGTCCGACCCCAGGATCCCCGCGGTGACCCAGTACCCGTTCAACGACATCACGCAAAACTTCAACCTGGTGACCGCGTTCCCGCTGAGCACGCCGCTCGTCCCGCAGCCCAGGCCGACCGGGGTGACGATCACGCCGGTGGTCAAGGCGTCGGATGCGAGCTACGTCAAGGTGAATCTGGAATCGGAGAATCTCAAGTTCGAGCCCGGGACCGACGTCAAAGGGCCGGCGATCCTGGCCGTCGAGGTGACCCCCGTCCCCGGCGCGGCCTCCACCCCGCCCGCGCCGGCCCCCAAGGCGGCGCCCGCCCCCAAAACGCCCGGGACGGCATCGGCGGCCCAGGGCGCCAAGCCGGCTCAGGCCGGCAAGCCGGAGGCGCCCAAAGGCACGGCGGTGCTCTTCGGCAACAGCGGGTTCATTCGGAATTCCTCGCTGGGGGTGCCCGGCAACCGCGACCTTTTCATGAGCGCGGTGGCGTGGCTGACGCAGTCCGGCAACCTCGTGAGCATCTCGCCTCGGACCTCCCCCTTTGACGCGTTCATCCTCGGCGGCAACCAGGTGCGCTACATCTTCTTCGAGAGCGTCGTCTTCGTGCCGCTCCTCCTGCTGGCGTTGGGCGGCCTGGTCTACGTCCGGAGGAAGAGTTTGTGAGTCCCCGGACCACGCTCAGCCTGGCGGTCCTCCTCGCGCTCGTCGTCGGCTACATCTACCTCGTCGACCGTCCGCAGGCGCAGCGCGCCGAGCACGCCAAGCGCCTCATCCAGCTCTCGAGCGCGGACATCACCACGATCGCGCTGGTGTCCGCCAAGGGCGAGGTCGGGTTGTCCCGCCGGGATGCGGCGCACTGGGACGTGACGCGCCCGGTGCACGTCCCCGCGGCCGCCTTCGCCGTGAACAGCCTGCTCGACACGGTCACGGGCGTCGTGCCGCAGCGGACGCTCGGCTCGGCGGGGAATCTCGGGGAGTTCGGCCTGGACAAGCCCGCCGCGCAGATCACGCTGGGGACCGCCCGGGGGCAGACCGTCACCATCGAAATCGGCAAGCCCTCCACGGTGGGGACCTCGTCCTACGCGCGGGTGCAGCCGGGGGGGACGATCTACCAGATCGACACCTCGACCAAGGACGTCCTCGCCAAGTCTGCGACCGACCTTCGTCAGAAGACGGTGGCCGATTTTGCGAACGCGGACGTGCAGAAGGTCCGGATCGTCTCGCCGGCCGGAACGCTCGCCGTGGACCGGCTCGGGCCCGACCGGTG
The DNA here is from genome assembly GCA_005882445.1 of Candidatus Segetimicrobium genomatis. Classification (GTDB taxonomy): domain Bacteria; phylum Sysuimicrobiota; class Sysuimicrobiia; order Sysuimicrobiales; family Segetimicrobiaceae; genus Segetimicrobium. The sequence continues at coordinate 6,535 of VBAN01000010.1, forward strand.
GCAGATCGAAGGGCCGCACGCGTGGCCGGCGGACGACTTCAAGATCACGGACCTGTTCTTCCCGCTCACCACGTCGGAGGCCAAGGTGTTTCACGACGGCGCGACCGCGCTGGCTCCCTACGGGCTGGACCATCCCGCGGTGACCGTTGATCTGACGCTGCGGGATCGGCCGGAGCCGCTGCGCATCCTCCTGAACCAGCGGCAAAAGATCACCTACGCCACGGTGCCGGGGACCCCGACGGTCCTGGAACTGGACGCCTCGGTCCAGGGCAAGCTGGCCCCGGAGACGCTCTCGCTCGTCAGCCGGCGCGTCCTCCCGTACAACGCCCAGGACCTGACGAGCGTCGCCTGGCGGCGCGGCCGGCAGGTGCTGGACGTCCGCCGGCAGGGGCCCGGATTCACGGGCGGGGGCTTGTCGGACGGCGACATCTCCAGCATGTTCTCGGCGATCAACCTGCTGGACGCCGACCGCGTCGAACCGCTCTCCGCTGCTCCTGCGGGCGGTCCAGCCTTCGAGATCCAAACCGACGGCGCGTCGGATGCGAAGTTCCTGGTGCAGATGTACCGGGAGGCGAAGGGCGGGTGGCTGGCCGCGGACCCCGCGCTCGCCCTCCAGTATCACCTGACCGCCACCGCCTTTGACGGACTGCCAAGCTCGGTGAAGACCTTCCTCGGCCTCGTGCCGCCGCCGGCACCGGCCCCCAAGCCGCAGCAGGCCCCCAAGCCGCCGCCGAAGGCTCCGCCGAAGTCCAAGTAAACCGCCGTCTAGGTCAGGGGCGCCGCAGATCTCGCCCCCGCGCGCCTTCGCGCCTTACGGACGCGCCGCTGCGCTCGGCCCGCGCTCTCCCGGGGCGTCCGGAGCGCGATCTCCGTGCACGCCGTCTCTGGGCGGGGGAAAGTTGCCGACGAGGACCAGATCATCGGGGGCCGTCATGACGATCGCAGGCGCAGGGACATCGGGCAGCGCCGGCAGGTCCCGTCGGGGGACGACCGCGAGGACGGGACCGCGCCGCCACGCGTCGATGATGCCGTCGCGATTCAAGAACTCCACCGGCCCGGTGATGTAGTAGTCGGCCAGTTCGTTGAAGCTGCCCTGGATCAGCACGCGGGCCCGCCCGCCGGCCGGCTGCGCGCCCGCCGCCTGAATCTGGTTGATGGTTCTCGCCAGTGGCCGCCAAGGCGAGATCTGGTCCCAGATGCGGGCGAGCGCCGTCATGGCCAGACCGTACGACACGAGCGTCATCGCGGCCAGCAGGACGATCCCCGTCCGCGGACGGCCGCGGAACGCCGCGAGGGCATAGGCGGCCAGTCCCGCGGCGAGGGTCGGGATGAACGTCCAAAAGAGCAGCGAGTACCGCGCCGACTCCGCGGGAAACTTCCAGAACGGCACCACCATAACCAGGCCCACCAGCGGCAGCGCGGCCGCGAGCGAAGCCACGGCGGCCGGTCTCGCCAGATCGGCCCTCCCCACCACGCGGCCGGCGAGCACCGCGAGCGGAGGAAGGACGGGGAGGATGTAGCGGCTCGCTTTGTCTCCGGGCGAGAGCGAGAGGAACCCCAGCACGGCGAGCGCCCAGAGCGTGCAGACCCACGGGACCCGCTCCCGGGCGCGCCTCGCGGCCCATCCCTCTCGGAGCGCGGGCCAGAGCCAGCCGGTCCACGGCAAGAACCCCAACGGGACCAGCAGCGCGTAGGCCCCCAGCCCGGCCCACCAGGGCACCACGGTCGGCGCCGCCTGCACCTGGCGAAAAAATCGTCCCACCCCGAGCGTGCCGCCGAGGAAGAACGTGTTCACGAACGGCGCGCCCTGGCGCGCGGCGCCGATGACGAACCAGGGGGCGGCCACCAGCAGCAGCACGAGCGCCGCGAACGCGGCCTCAGGGACGGCGCGCCGGGGCAGCGGAGGCCGGTCGACCAGCAGGCGGGCGCCCACGATCAGGACGGGCATCAGCAGCCCGGCGAGGCCGATCGAGAGCACCGCCAGCGCCACCGCGAGCCCCGCCAGGGCGGCCGCGCGAAGACCGCCCTTCTCCTCCCACCGCAGGTACCAGTAGACGGCCAGGGTGACGAAGAGCGCGAGCGGGATGTGCTGCTCGGGGACGAGGCTTTGATAGAAGAACTGCATCGACGTGAGGAGGATGAGCGCCGAGAGGGCGGCCTGCTGCGGAGGCAGCGCGAGACGAGCCAGCGCGTAGGTGGCCCCGAGCGTGCCGGCGGCCAGGGCGGTGTGCCAGGCCCGCAGACCCCACTCCGCGGTGCCGAACGCGGTCATCGAGAGGCTCATCAGCCAGAAGGTCAGAGGGGGTTTGTCCACCACCGGCATGGTGCTGTGATGGAGGGTCAGCCAGCTCCCGGAGGCCAGGATGTTTTTGGCGATCTTCCCGTAGAGGGCGGTGACCCCATCGGTGAGGGGCAGCGGCATTCCCGCGAGCAGGAGGATGATCCCCGCCGCGAGGAGCCAGACCGTCCACGCAGCGGAGGACCAACGCTCATGATCGGCGCGCACTGCTCGGCGCTTCGTCGGGCGGCGGCCGGTCTCCTGTGCAGCGCAGGCCGCGGCAATGCAGGACGCGCCCGCGCCGCGGCGAATTATCGGATCGAGCCTTCAAGTGACGCAGACATCACAGCATCGGACGGTCGCGATGACCCCAAACAGAAGCCGCCGCCTCCTCAGTTGGTTGGTGCTCGTGGCGCTGCTCCTTTTGGCCGGGCGCGGCCTGGCGCAGACCGCGCCGATTCACTGGCCTCAGGTGCTGTCGTCTTCGGGGTTCACGGTCCCGGTGGCCTCGGGCGTGTTCTACAGCCATTTCGGCGTCATCACCTCCGATGGGCCGCTCGACATCCACCACCTTCGCATCGACCTCAGCAACCCCACGGTGCGCGTCGGCGTCGGGCTCGCCCACGACCAGCTGATGAGCCCGGACGAGCCGGTGTCTTCCATGGTGCTCCGCAGCGGCGCGATCGCGGGGATCAACGGCGACTACTTCGATATCCACGAATCCGGGATGCCGCTGAACATCCTTGTGCGGGACGGGCAACTGCTCCGCAGCCCGTGGCGGTTCGTGGCGCTGGCGATTACGAAAGACGGCACAGCCCGCATCGCCCGATTCCGCTGGACCGGAACGGTCGCGCTCACCGAGACGGGAGAGACCCGCCCGCTCGAGGGTTTCAACAGCAGCCTGCCCCAGGACGGGATCGCCGCGCTCTCCGACGTCCGCGGGTTCGGCGCGCCGCCTCCCGACCCGGGCAAGCGCCAGACGGTCGTGGAACTGACGCCGGCCGGCGATACCACCCAGGTCCTCGTCAAGCCGGACTCGGTCACGCCGCTCTCCGCCCCGTCCGTCAACGACTCGGGACGCTACTTTGTGAAGCAGGTCTGGCCGCAGCAGGCGTTCTACGCGCCCATCCCTCAGGACGAGGTCATCCTCGTCGGCCGCGGCGGCGGCGCAGACTGGCTCGCCAGCAAATTCCTGGCCGGAATGATCGTCAAGGTGAACTTCACGACCGATCCCGACTGGCGGGATCTCGTCGGCGCGATCGGCGGCGGGCCGGTGCTGGTCAAGGACGGCCGCATCGTCGAGGATCCGGATCCACCCGCGCCGCAAGAGCGCGACAGACGCCACCCGGTGATCGCCGCCGGCATCTCGCACGACGGCCGCACGCTGACGATCGTGGAGGTGGACGGCCGCCAGCCAAACCTGAGCATCGGGCTCACCCGGCCCGAGCTCGCCGCGTACATGCAGTGGCTCGGCGCCTATCAGGCCATGGCGTTCGACAGCGGAGGATCGGCCACCGTGGTCGCCCGGCTTCCAGGGCTTCCCGCCCCGGCCGTGGTCAACTCGCCCTCCGACGGCCGGGAGCGCCCGGTCGCGAACGCGCTCCTGATCCACAGCACCTCCGTCCCCGGGCCGGCCGTGAAGCTCCTGGTGAATGCGAACCAGCCCCTTCGGCTCTTTGCCGGGGCGACGCTGACGCTGCGGACGATTGGCATCGATGCGTACGGCAATCCGGTTCCGCCGCCCGAACCCCTCCAGGTCTCGTCGACCACCCCGGCCGTCACGATCTCCGGCGGGACGGTGGCGGCGGGGCCGGCCCCAGGGGAGGGTGTGCTGCACGTGCAGAGCGGGGCGGCGGCGGGGACCGCGCGAGTGTTCGTCGTCAACCATATTCAGCGGCTCGTGGTGAGCCCGGATGCGGTCAGCCTCGTTCCGGGCGCCGGGTGGAACTTCTCCTTCGCCGGGGAAGACGCCACGGGGAACCAGGTCGCGCTGCCCAACGCCGCCGGGACGTGGGTGGTGAACCCGCCGTGGCTCGGGACCTTCTCAGGCCCCGGCGAGTTTGTCGCCGGAGAGCAGATCGGGACCGGCATGATCGATGTGCGCATCGGCGGAGCGGCCGATCAGGTCCGCGTGGCCATCGGGAACACCGCCCGGCCGGTCACCCAGTTCGACCGCGGCGATTGGACATTTCGAGGCGACCCCGACACCGTGACGGGCTCGGTCGCCCAGGTGACGACGCCGAGCCATCAGCACCGTCCGTCCGCGCAGCTGGCGTTTCGCCTCGACGGCGCCTCGGTCCGGGCGGCGTACCTGCTGACGCGCCTGGGCATCGCGGGCAATCCCGCGGCGATCACGCTCTGGGTGTACGGGGATGGGAGCGGCGTGTGGCTGCGGGGGACCTATGAGCAATCCAGCGGCCCTCCCGGAGCCGTCACGTTTGCGCGCCGGGTGACCTGGCAGGGCTGGCGGTCCGTGACGGCCCAACTGCCGCCGGGGCTCAACTATCCGATCACCTGGACCTCGTTCTATGTCGCCGAGACCGATCCGGATCGCGCGCCGCACGGCGTGGTCTACCTGAACAGCCCTCGCGCCATCTACCCGCAGAGCGCACACAAGTAACGCGATCGAGGGCCGCAGGGGCCCTCGTGCCGTCCGGCGAATACTCTCGGCCTGCCGCGCGTCTATCGAGATCGCAATCATGGCAATTACAGAAGTGTGAGGACATCCCTCATATGACCCGACTGCTCATCCCCGTCGTCGCCGTGCTCGTGCTGGCACTGACGTGGCCGCCCGCGCCTGCGTCCTCCACGCCGGAGGACGACCTCGTCAAGGCGGTCGACGCCTACAGCCAGGGCCGCCTGCCGCAGGCCCGCGCGCTGCTGGACTCGCTCGCCCGCGACCGCGGCCCGATGGGCGGCCGCGCGGGATACCTGCTCGGGGTGATCGATCTCCAACAGGAAAAATTCAATTGGGCAATGACCGCGTTCGAACAGGCGGCGGCGAAGCTGCCCGTTCTTGCGGATCATGCGATCTATTACCGCGCCGTCGCGGCATTTCACGCCGGGGATTACGGGCAGGCCGCCGACGGCTTCCAGGAGCTCCTGATCCGCTATCCGACGAGTTCGCTCCGCGCGGCGACCCTCTTCTGGAAAGCCGAGAGCCTGTGGGGGATCCACTCCCCGGATACGCCGGCGGCCTTCCGTCAGTATCTGGTGGAGTCCGGCGAGATGATCCAGGGGAACCAGGGGGGACATTGGAATCAGGTCGCCCAGTGGTGGGGGCAGGGCAGCCAGAGCACCCAGAGGGCGCAGACCCAGGTGGCGCAGGCGTGGTTCGACATGGGGGAGGCGCTGGCCCAGCTCCACCGGTGGACGGAAGCGGCCGAGGCGTACCGGCGGATCCGGTGGGGCTACGAGGGCAGCCCGTTCTGGAAGGCCGCCTATGCGCGCCTCCAGGCGCTGGCCTCGTCCCATCTGCTGCCGCCCGACACGACTCCACCCGAAGTGTTCTACCAGCGGGCGCAGGCCGACCTCGGCGGCGGCTATGTCACGGCGGCGCGCGAGGAGCTCGAGCGCATCCTCGCGATGCCGGAGGGCCAGCGGATCATCGACGATGTGCTGCTGCAGCTCGGTTCCATCGCCTACCAGCGCGGGCGCCTGGACGAGGCCGCGGGATACTTCCAGCGCGAAGTCCAGCTGCACGGTTCACGCGCAGACGACGCGCTGTACAACCTCGAGCGGATCGCCCTGCGCAGGTATCGTGAAGGCGATGCGCTGACAATCGCGAGACAAGGATCGCGGCGCCCTCGGGCCGGCGATGGGTCTCTTCCAGGAGGCGGGCGAGCGGTTCCCACTGACCCGGTGGGGCCAGCGGGCATTGTTTGCGGTCGGCTGGGTCCAGTTCCGCTCCCAGGAGTGGGGCCCCGCGCGCGCGACCTGGCTGCGCATGGTGCGGGAGCCCGGCGGAGAAGCCGCCCCTGCGGCCCTCTATTGGGCGGCCCGCGCGGCCGAGGCGCAGGGGCGGTCGGACCTCGCGGCGGACGAGTACCGCCGCGTCTCCTCACAATATCCCGATTCGTATTATGGGCAGCGCGGGGCGGCCCGCATCAACATTTCTCTCCGGGCCGCCGTGATCCCGCTCGGAGACCCGCCCGCGGGCGAAGTTCCCGCGTACGACGGATACGTTGAGCTCGAAGCGCTCGCGCAGATCGACGATGCCACGACCGAGTTGAAGGCCGCCGCCGAGTCGGCGCCCCCAAAGTACCGGCAGGCCCTCGGCGCCCTGCTCAGCCAGCGGTACGCGCAGCAGGGGGACGTCAGGCAGGGGATCGCGATGGCCGAGCAGGTCCGCGACGGCCTCGGCGGCGCGGGGCGGGGACTGGGCGGGGACTGCCGCTCATCCTCTGGCAGGCGCTGTATCCGCAGGCGTTCTGGGAGGCCATCAGCGGCGCCTCCACGCGCACCGGAGTCGATCCGTACCTGATCGCCGGGCTGATCCGCGAGGAGAGCCGGTTCGAGCCCAAGGCCGTCTCCGGCGCCAGCGCCTACGGCCTGATGCAGCTGGTGCCGGTGACCGCGAGGAGCGCGGCCCGGCACGCGGGGATGCCGCCGCCCGGTCCGGGCGGGCTCACCGATCCACAGACGAACGTCATGCTGGGGACCGTCGTGCTCCAGGAACTCCTGCAGCGGTACAACCGGGTGGACCTCGCCCTCGCCGCCTACAACGCCGGGCCCGATATCGTCAGGAGCTGGCAGGTCCGCCGCGGGGGCTTCGACCCCGACGCGTTTGTCGAGGAGATATACCGGTGGCTGTACCGGGACGGCCATCCCTCCCCGACCCCCTAGAGACGAGCCCGGCACCGCCGCAGGACCGGAACCTCAAGACGGCGTAAGCATCGCTGGGGGCCGCCATCGCAACCCTTGGGCGGCAGTCTGGGGAGGGAGATCCATGTGGGGGGCTGGGAAGGGGCTGCGCTGGTTTCTGGCCGCAGGCGTTTCGGTGATCATCGCATCGCTGGCCGTGTTCCCGGTCCGCTCCGGGCCGAAGTACGGCGGGTCCATCCGGATGAGCCTGGCCGACAGCGACGTGACGAGTTTCGACCCCATCGTGCCGTTCGACAACATGTCGATCTGGACGATGCTGCACATGTACGATCAGCTGGTGCGGGTCGGCAACGACGGCGTCAGCATCGAGCCCGACGCCGCCGACTCCTGGCGGACCAGCCCCGACGGGAAGACGTGGGTCCTGCATATCCGTGACGGGATCACGTTTGCGGATGGGACGCCCCTGACCGCCGCCGACGTCAAAGCCGCGCTGGACCGGGCCGGGTCGAAGGCCTCCAACTTCGAAGACAACTTCACGTTGATCAGCAGCGCGACGGCCACGGATGCCCATACCCTCGTGGTCTCGCTCAAGGCGCCCTCGGCCTCCTTCCTGGCGTATGCGTCCTTGTACGCGGCCTCGATCACGCCCGAGAAGCAGATGACCGCGCAGGGGAACGCCTTCTGGGAGCACCCCGTGGGCAGCGGGCCGTACGTCCTGAGCGAATGGGTGAAGAACCCCGTACCTGGACGAGCTGCGCTTCGAGGTGTTGACCGACGACAACACCCGGATGCTCAAGTTCCGCAGCGGCGAGCTGGACATCGCCACCAACGTCCCCCCCAACCAGGTCGAGCCGCTCAAGCGCGTCAAGGGCGTCACCGTCAGGCTCTTCCCGCAGATGCGGTTCGACTACGTGTACTACAACCATGCCCGCAAGCCGTTCGGCGACGTCCGGGTCCGTCAGGCGCTGAACTCCGCCGTCGATCACCAGGCGATCTTGAAGTCGGTGCTCTACGGCTACGGGAGCCTGGCGGGGAGCATGCTGCCGCCGATGCTGTACTGGAACAAGGCGCTCAAGCCGTATCCGTACGACGTGGCCAAGGCCAAGGCGCTCTTGCAAGAGGCGGGCCTGGGGGGCGGCTTCTCGACGGAGATCCTGGTCGTGTCGGGCGACAATCAGGCCAGCCAGATCGCGACGATCCTGAAGGATGAATTCCGGGCGATCGGCGTGGACCTCAAGGTCACCGCCCTGGACCCAGGGACGATCCGCGCCCGGCGCAACAAAGGCGACTTCGACATGGCGAAGGGCTACTACACGAGCGATGTGATCGACCCCGACGAACTGGTCGCCTTCGGGATCGACTACGCGGGCGGGGCCGTGGCGAAATGGATCAGCTACAAGAACGACCGGATCACCCAGCTCTCGGCCGCGGCCGAGGCCGAGATGAACCCCGAGAAACGGAAGGCGATGTACTTCGAAATCCAAAAGATCGCCCACGACCAGTTCGCCGTCCTCCCGCTGTATTACGCCGACAACCGCACCGCGCTGTGGGATTCCGTGCATGACTTCAGCCAGCTGCCCACGGCCAACTACCGCCTCTGGGAGACCTGGGTCTCGAAGTAGAGGGCGCGCGGCGGGGCCGGCGCCGGCCGGCTCCGCCGCGGTGATCCCGGATGGGGCGCTATCTCGCGCGGCGGCTGCTGTTGCTGGTGCCCGTGGCGTTTGGGATCACCGTCGTCACGTTCTTTCTGCTGCGCCTGATCCCCGGAGATCCCGCCGTGATCATGCTCGACAACCGGGCCACGGCGGACAACGTGGCCCGGCTGCGGCATCAACTCGCGCTCGACCGGCCCCTGGCCATGCAGTACCTGTTCTTCGTCCGGAACATCGCCGTGGGCCGCCTCGGCGAGTCGCTCATCTACCGGACCCAGGTCTTGCCGATCATCCTGGGTCACCTGCCGGTCACCCTCTTCCTGGCCGTCTATTCCACCGTCCTCGCCGCCGCGGTCGCCCTCCCGCTCGGCACGTGGGCGGCGCTCAGACGAGGGACC
>VBAN01000275.1 GCA_005882445.1 Candidatus Segetimicrobium genomatis
CTCGCCGACCGGCTTCACGAACTTCACGCCGGCCTCACCGGCGTCGTCGCGCAGGGCCATCCGGAGGCCGTCGCGCTGGAGGATGTGTTCGCCCACCCCCGGTTTCCCCGCACGGCCATCGTCATGGGGCACGTCTGCGGGGTGATCTGCCTTGCCGCCGCGCAGGCCGGGGTGCCGGTGGATGCCATTCCCCCCGCGTCGGTGAAGCGCGCGGTGGTCGCGTCCGGCCGGGCGGGAAAACGGCAGGTGCAGCGGATGGTGCGGCTGCTGCTCGAGCTGGCGGAGGATCCGGGGACCCACGTCGCCGATGCGCTCGCGCTGGCGCTGGTGGCCCTCTCGCGCCGGGGGCTTCCGCTGGGACGTCTCCTGGCCGTCCGAGGCTCGGCGTGATCGCCTTTCTGCGCGGTCGCGTGCTGCGGCGGCTCGAGCAAATGGTCGTGATCGACTGCAGCGCTGTGGGATACGAGGTGCACCTGCCGGGCTTCATGCGGGACGCGGCCCCCCGTCTGGCCGACGGCCTGGGCGAGACCGTCGAACTGCACATCTCCTACCATGTGTCGACGAATCAGCCGCGGCCGCTCCTCGTGGGATTCCTCCGAGGGATCCAGCAGGAGTTCTTCGAGCGGTTCATCACCGTGGACGGTGTGGGGCCGACGAAGGCGATGAAGGCGCTGGTCCACCCCATTGAGACGATCGCCGATGCGATCGAGCGAAAGGACACGGCCTTCCTTCGCCACCTGCCCGGGATCGGCGAACGGACGGCGGAGAAGATCGTGGCGGCGCTGCACGGCAAGATGGCCAAGTATGCCCTCCTCCACTCGGAGGCCCCGGTGGCCCCGGAGGCCGCGCCGGCGGACTTCCGCGAGGAAGTCCTGGAGGTCCTGACCCAGCAGCTCGGTCACCGCGCCGCGGAAGCCCGTCAGATGGTCGAGCAGGCGCTCAAGCGCAACCCGGGTATCGCATCGGCCGAAGACCTGTTCCAGGAGGTCTACCGGGCCGAGCGGGGGGTGCCGGCGTGAGCACGGCCGGCCGCCTCGGCGAGGAGGGACAGCCCCCAGGGGCGGTGCGCCGCGACGGCGGGGGCGGAGACGACGAGCAGTTCATCCGGAGCCTCAGGCCGGCGAGATTGGACGAGTGCATCGGCCAGGCCCGGGTGGTCAGCGGCCTCCGCATCAGCCTTCAGGCCGCCCGGGAGCGGGGGGAGGCGCTCGACCACGTCCTGCTGCACGGGCCCCCGGGGCTGGGCAAGACGACCTTTGCCAACGTCATCGCCGCGGAGATGGGGACGGGCATCGTCACCACCTCGGGTCCTGCGGTGGAGCGCGGCGGGGACCTCATGGGGATCCTTACCAACCTGAGCCGGGGCGATATCCTGTTCATCGACGAGATCCACCGGCTGCCGCGGGCCGTGGAAGAGTTCCTCTATCCGGCGATGGAGGACTTCTGCGTCAACTTCACGATCGAGAAGGGCGCCCACGCCCGCACCCTGCGGTACGCGCTCAAGCCGTTTACGCTGGTGGGCGCGACGACGCGCGCCGGCCTCCTCTCGTCTCCCCTGCGCGAGCGCTTCGGCATCGCCCACCACCTGGATTTCTATCCGGTGGATGAACTGACCCGGGTGGTCGCGCGGTCCGCTTCGATCCTCGCGGTCGACGTCACGGAGGAGGGCGCGGTGGAGATTGCGCGCCGCGCGCGGGGGACGCCCCGCATCGCGAACCGGCTGCTGCGCCGCGCGCGGGACTACGCTCAGGTCCGCGCCCAGGGCCGGATCACGGTGGAGGTCGCCCGCGAAGCGCTGGAGTTCGAAGGGGTGGATCCGCTCGGGCTCACGGCCCAGGACCGCGAGCTGCTGCGGACGATCGTGCAGGTCTACAACGGCGGCCCGGTGGGGATCGAAGCGCTGGCCGCGACCCTCAACGAGGAGGTCGACAGCCTCGAGGAGATGGTCGAGCCGTTCCTCTTGAAGATCGGGCTGCTGACCCGCACCCCGGGGGGCCGGCGGGTGACCCCGCAGGCGTGCGATCACCTGGGCGTGCCCACGCCGGACCGAAGCCATCGGAGCCAGGGCGCGTTGTTTGCATGACGGTCTCGACGTTCGGGCGCATTCTGGTGGGGCTCGGCCTGATCACCGCCGTGCTCGGCGCGGTGTTGTGGTTGTTCGGCGGCCTGCCGCGTCTCCCCGGCGACATCTATCTGCAGCGCAAGGGGTTCACCCTCTACATTCCCATCACCACCGGCCTCCTGCTCAGCCTCCTCGCGACGCTCCTGCTGAACGTGTTGTTCCTGCGGCGATGATGCGCCGGGTGGTCGCGGCGGCGCTGGCCGTCTCCCTCGTCTACGCCGTCGCAGGCGCGCGGCGCCCCGCCCTGGCGTTCGAGCCCCCCCTGATCCGGGTCGGCGTCGCGGTCGAGCTGCCGGCCATCCGAATCGACGCCGGCGCGCCGATCACCGCGGCCGATGTGACCCGGGGGAGCAGCGCGGTCCTCGAGGCCGGTTCATGGGCATTCGAGCCCACGCCGTCGGGGATGGTGGTGTCGGGGACGGCCCTGGGGCCTATGGTCCGGCTGACCTCGGAGAAGGGAGTCCTGAGCGCCAACGGTCAGCCGTATCGGGGCGTCATCGAACTCCGGCGCACAC
>VBAN01000276.1 GCA_005882445.1 Candidatus Segetimicrobium genomatis
GGCCTGAACGCCCATGAGATTGCGGTCCCGGGTGGTAAAGTGGATTATCGTTTCTATGCCCACCTCTTGCTGGATCAGGACGCACATCGCCAAGGCGCCCATCCGCACCCGGCCGATCGGGCTGTCGCCGACGTCGATGACGTCGGCCCCGGCCTCCCGGAGCAGGCGGGCCCCCTCGAGATCCTTGGTCGCGTCCAGGCCTTTCGGCGGATCCACCTCCACGCTGATGACAAACGCCCGGCCGAGCTTCTGCGCCAGCTGAGTGGGTTGATCGACGGAGGGCGCGACCGGCTCCGCGCGGCCCTTCGGGACCGCGGCGGGCGTCCGGACCGCCGCCGGGCGGAGCGCCTGGATGGCCTGTCCGATCGCCGCGATGTGCACGGGGGTGGTTCCGCAGCACCCGCCGATGATCACCGCTCCCGCCTCCACCATCTTGCGGGCGTAGAGGGCCATGTGCTCGGGGGAGGACATGTACAGGTACCGGCCCTCCAGCAGGGTCGGGAACCCCGCGTTGGGCTGAGCGGAGAGCGGCGTGCGGGTGTGCGCGGCCATCTGCTGGACGAGGTCGAGCATCGGGACCGGGCCGACGCTGCAGTTGGCCCCGATGACGTCCACCCCGGCCGCCTCGAGGGCGGAGGCCACCTCGGCCGGCCCGTGACCGTACCGGGTCCGGCCGTCCTCCGAGAAGCTCATCTGCGCGATGACCGGGAGATCGGAGGTCGCCCGCGCCGCGCGGACAGCCTCCAGCAATTCCTCCAGATCGGTGAAGGTCTCGAGGATGAGCACGTCGGCGCCGCCCTCGACCAGAGCGTCGATCTGCGCCCGGAACGCGGCACCGGCCTCTTCCCGCGTGACCCGGCCGTACGGCACGAGCGGTTTGCCGATGGGACCGATCGACCCGGCGATCCACACCGCCTGGCCGATGATGTCCCGGGCCTCCTTGGCGACCTTCGCGCCGTGCCAGTTGATGTCGCGCACGCGATCGGCGAGGCCGTGGGCCTCGAGTTTCATCGCGTTGGCGCCGAAGGTGTTGGTTTCGATCATCTCGGCGCCCGCACGCAGGTAATCCAGGTGCACGTTGAGCACCCGCTCGCGGTCGGTCAGATTGAGCGCATCGAAGCATCGGTCATACGGCACGCCGCGCTCGTACAGGAGGGTGCCCATCGCCCCATCGCAAAGGAGCGGTCCGCGCGCAAGGCGCGCGAGAAACGGATGCTGCGGGGGCGTCATCGGGTCAGCCGAAGCTCCGGGCCGCCGCACGTATTGCACGGCTGCGAGAAATCCCGCTGACTGCTCAGGACGAACCCCTCGGGGGTGGAGCGGAAGGACCGGATCTTGAACGGCACCGGCCAGGAGCGAAAATCGACGACCGGGTTCATCGACCGCTCCAGGCGACCCACGACGACGTAGGGTACCGGCAGCGAGTTGACAAACAGCGCCTCGATGTGGAAGTAGATCTCGGGCTCTCCGTAGACCTGAAAGACCCCACGGATCCTCGCGTGAGTCGGGACGCCGTTATACAGGACGGTCCCGGAGGCGATGACCGAGTCCCCGTCCCGGGCGAGATGAACGTCCTGGATCGTCCCCTGGCGCGCCAGGAACGCCTCGACGTTCTGCAGATTGAGCTTGCCGTACACGCCGCTGTCCCGCACCCCGAGGACCCTGAGGACGCCCCGGGTCAGCTCAGCGGGATCGAAGCTCACCCCGACCAGCCGGATCCACATCTCGTCGACGCGCATCCCCCCGACGGCCGCCTGCTGGGCATAGACGCTGACGCGCGCATACCCGCCCTCGTACATGTCCGGGACCACGTCCATCCGCATCACCGAGGGATTGCCCAGCATCTGGCTGAGGATCGGGCGGAGGATCTCCACGGACGCGAACGTCAACGCCGAGGATGCCGGCCGAGCGGACGCCAGCGCCGCGCCGATCACGAGGATGGCCGCCCACCGTCGGTGCATACGCGGACTATGTTCGGGGATGGGGAATGAAGTCCTTTCCTTGTTAAAACGTCACGTTGGTTCCCGGGAACGCGTTCAGTTCGACCGTGAACATCACGTTGTTGGCCGAGGGACTTTGAGGGAAGGTCCGGTAGACAAGCCCGAAAGAAACACAGTCACACCGGACGTTCAGCGCATAATCCACTTCAGTCAACTGCTGGGTCGCCAGGTTGTACTGGCTGGACACGCTGAACGCGGTGGCGGGGGTGATCGTTAGGGACACGTTCAGGCCCAGCGTCGTCTGCTGCGCGAGGAAGTCATACGAGAGGTTCGCGCCGGCGCTCTGCACGAAGCCCCCGAAGATGTAGGTATAGCTGAGCGACGCCACGCTGCTCGGGTTGATGAGGTCGAACAGGAAGGGCGTGCCGCCGCTAACCCCGACGCCGCTGTAGGAGAGGCTGGCCGAGGCCCAAATACTGAGCGGGCNNNTGAGGGCGGCCGACCCCTCGAGCACGGTCCGCTGCTGCCCGGTCCCATAGGTGTCGTAGCGCGCAAGGCCGCCGGCGCTCACGAACAGGCGGGAGCCGAGGCGGAACGTGTCGGTGGTCACGGTCGCGAGTCCTTCGGCGCGCGTGGTCGCGACCCCGGTGGCGAGCTCCCCATAACTGCCGGCGTGCGCCTCAAACTGGAAGTCGACCGGCGCCCACGAGAGCCGCTCTCGGTCGTAATTTAAATCCAGCGTGTAGCGGTCGATGTTGAACAGGTTGCCGTTCACATCCTGGACCTGGCTCCGGCCGAGGTCGATGCTCCAGAGGTGATCGGCGGCCCGCTCGGAGAGGATGTTCTCCGCCGACAGACCCGTCGTGGTGGCGAGGCGGATGCGGTACTCGTCGCGCCAGTCCCCGACCGGGAAAGAGTTCGTGTACTCGATGTACGCGCCATCCAGGGTGTTGTAGCCGAGGCTCGGGCCGCTCCGCCCGCGCAGGCCGGCCGTGTACGAGGGTAGGGTGATCACCCGGACCCCGCCGACCCACAGCGAGGCGTCGTACGCGGTGAAGGACTGGTCGGGGACGATCACGATCTTCTTCGCCGTAATCTTGTAGAACGGATGGTCGGGATCGCAGGGCGTGACCGAGGCGTCGGAGACGACGTCTTGTCCGGGAGCGATCTCGATGGCCTGCCCGGACACGTGCAGCGGGCCGAATTGCCCGGCCATGTTCTCCATTCGGCCGACCTTGGTCCCGAGGTTATACCTGAGCAGGGATCCCGTGGCCGTGGTCAGACCGCGGCTCAGGGTGACGTGGCCGCTGGCCATCACCTCCTGCGTGTCGGCGCTGCCCTCGAGATGGTCGGCGATGATGACGGCATCCCCGCTGGACGCCCGGACGTGCCCGTCGGCGCGCAGGGTTCTGGCGAGCGAGTTGTACTCGATGCGGTCCGCCGTCACCGTGAACGCCTCCCCTGATGCAGGCGCCGCAGGGGAGGGACCCTCGGGGGCGGCCGGGCCGAGCAGCGCCGGGCCGGGAGCAGAGGGGGACGGTGGCGCAGACGGCGCGGGGGCGATCTGGACGGGTCCGTCCGGCATGAATGACGCGATGGCCGGGACTGCCGGGGAGAGGGCCAGCAGCGCGCTCGCAGCCAGAACCAGGACCGGCGACCGTGCGAGCGAGATCGCGGCAGGCCGCCTCATCCCGCCACGCTACCAGTCCGGAGCCGCGACCTCGGGATAGCGCCGGAGCGCCTCCATCAAGATGGTCTTGATCCGGTCCAGCGCGGCGGGGGTCGTGCCTTCCGCCCGGACCACCAGCACGGGCTGAGTGTTGCTGGCGCGCACCAGCCCCCACCCGTCGGGAAAGACTACGCGGACGCCGTCGATATCGATCACCTCGTAGCGCTGTTTGAATTCTCGGGTGAGCGCCTCCACGATCTGGTGCTTGCGGGCGTCGGGACACGCCACCCGCACCTCCGGGGTCGTGTGATACCGGGGGATGTCCGCGGTCAGCGCCGAGAGCGGGCGCCCCGCGCGGGAGAGGATCCGCAGGAGCCGGCCCGCCGCGTAGACCGCGTCGTCATATCCGTAGTACTCGTCGGCGAAGAACATATGACCGGACATCTCGCCCGCAAAGACGGCCCCGACCTCGCGCATGCGCGCTTTGATGAGCGAGTGGCCGGTCTGGGTGAACTCGGGCCGGCCCCCCAGCCGCCGGATGTCATCGATGAGCGCCTGGGAACACTTGACCTCCACCAGCGCGATGGCCCCGGGGTGCGCGGCGAGGACCTCCCGCCAGTACACCACCATCAGGAGATCGCCCCAGAGCACCTGGCCCTGATCGTCGACGACCCCGATCCGGTCCCCGTCGCCGTCGAAGCCGAGCCCCACGTCGGCGCGGCGTTCCTGGACCGTGCGCCGCAGGTCGACCAGGTTTGTTGGGTCCACCGGATCCGGGTGGTGGTGCGGGAAGTCGGGATCCAGATCGCAGACGAGCGGGGTGACATCGACCTCCCACGCCCTCAGGATGTCGGGGACGAATGAGCCGGCCGTGCCGTTTCCGCAGTCACGCGCCTGAGCGTCGCAGCGTCCGCGAGTTTGCGGATCTCCTAAATCTGCGCTCCGTACAACGTCCCTGCGCCGTGAGCAAGTTTGAACCCATTAAACTCCGGGGGGTTGTGGCTGGCGGTCACCATGATCCCCCCGCCGACGCCGAAGTGGCGCACGGCGAAGTACAGCATGGGCGTGATGGCGAGCCCGATCGTGAGGGCGTCGCAGCCAACCGCCGTGAGCCCCCGGACCGCCGCGTCGTAGAGCATCGGCGAGCTGACCCGGTTGTCGTGACCGATCACGGCGCGCCGGACCCCCCGCTCGGCCAGATAGGTGCCGAAGGCCCGAGCGATCGCCTCTGCCGCCTCGGCGTCGAGCTCCCGGCCGGCGACGCCCCGAATGTCGTACTCGCGAAAGATCTCAGCCGGTGGATGCACCGCGGATGCCCTCCCGCTCGGTGTCTGTACGGCTACGGTGCTTCTCTGTGGCTCAACCTCCCCCTGCCGGACGATGATGTTATAATAGACGGCAATGGTTGAAATCCGACGGCTCGCCGGTTATCTCCGGCCGTACACGTTCCAGCTTGCCGGAGGCCTCGTGGCCGCGGTCCTCGTCGCCGTCGCCTGGCTGTACGTCCCCCGGTACGTGGGCCTCATGATCGACGAGATCATCAAGTCGCGCGGCAACTTCGCCGTCCTGAACACCGCCGCCCTCGTCATTCTCGCCATCTATGTCTTCCGGAGCCTCTGCCTGTTCGTCCAGTTGTCGCTGCTGGCGTTCGTCGGCCACCGGCTCGTGGCCGACCTGCGGGCGCACGCGTTCCGGCAGATCCAGCGGTGGTCGCTTGACCGCTTTATCCACTGGCACAGCGGCGAGGTGATCTCCCGCACGATCCAGGACACCCAACTCGTCGAGTCCCGTCTGCTCAACGGGCTGGTCGATCTGCTGACGACGGGGCTGCTCGTCATCGGCGTCGTCGTCGCGCTGTTCCTCATGCAGTGGCGCCTGGCGCTCCTCACCTTCGGCACGATCGGGACGCTGATCGTCGCGGCCCGCCTCTTTGGCCGCGAGGTCCAGCAGGGCTCCACCCGGGCCCAGTCGCGGGTGGCGGCGCTGACGAGCCTGCTCAAGGAGGCGATCACGGGCGCCCGGATCATCCGGGCGTTCGCGCAGGAGCCCCGGGAGGTGGCGCGCTTCGGCCGGGAGAACGAACGGACCTTCGAGGAGAACTACCGGATCCGCAGGCTGATCGCGCTGGAAGTGTCGCTGGTGAGCGTGCTCAATGCGCTGGGGCTGGTCTTCGTCATGTGGGCCGGCGTGAAGTACGTGGCGGCGGGACAGATTACCGCGGGCTCGCTGGTGTCGTTCCTGGCCTACCTGGCGCTGGCGATGGATCCGGCGGGATCCCTCCTCCGCTATTATTCGGAATCCCGGCAGGCGATGGCGGGGATCGTGCGCATCTTCGAGATGCTGGATGTCCCAGAAACCGTGGTGCAGGCGCCCAACGCGGTGCAGCTCGGACGGCTCAGCGGCCACGTTCGGTTCCGGAACGTATCCCATGCCTACGACCCGGGCCGGTGGGCGCTCCGCAACATCACCCTGGACGTACGCCCTGGGGAGCATATCGCCATCGTCGGCCCCAGCGGCGCGGGCAAGAGCAGTCTCGTCAACCTGATTCCCCGGTTCTACGACGCGACGGACGGGGAGGTCCTGGTCGATGGATCG
>VBAN01000051.1 GCA_005882445.1 Candidatus Segetimicrobium genomatis
CGGCGCGGGCCGGTCGATCTTCGACAGATCTTCCGTGATCAATCCCTCGAAGATCTGGTATGTGACCCGATAGGTGAGCCAACAGCCGGCGGCCTGCGGATCGAGAATATCGGACGGCCCCTCCATCCCGTAGATCAGCGTGCCGCCCCTCCGCGGCGTGCCGCCACCCGTTTGCGATCCAAACTGGCCGGCCGGGAGCAGCATCGCGGAGGTCAACGGGGCTGCCGAGGACGTTTGGGGGTACGCGGGCAGTCCGCGGGATGCGATGGCCGCCCCCGCCGCGGTGGTTGCGGCCGCCTTGAGAAACGCACGCCGGTTGACGTGCACCGATCTGAGGTTCCCCAACAGGTCGGGGTCTGAATCGTTCATCCTCCACCTCCCCCTTCGAGAGTGTGCGCGCCAATTCTCCGTTCCTGGCGGAAAGTCCCGCTCGCCGGGGACCGGGGATTGCGGCCGGCGCGCCCGCATCAGGCAGGGCGCGCGTGCGCCTGATCGGTCCCCCCGGCGCCGGCCCATCGATGGGTCCCGAGGGCTCCCGCCGCTTTGAGGCGGCGCCTGCGCGGGTCGAGCGCGTCCGAAAGGCCGTCGCCCAGATAATTGAACGCGAGCGCCGTCAGCAGGATCAGGAGGCCCGGCAGCGTCGACAACCACGGGGCGACACTCAGCACATCCTTGGCGTCGCGGACCATGGCGCCCCAGTCCGCGGTCGGAGGCTGCACGCCCAGACCGAGGAAGCTGAGCCCGGACGACAGCACCATCATCATACCGACCAACGTGGTGCTGTAGGCGAGGACAGGCGGAAACGCGTTTGGCACAACGTGCCTCACCAGCATGCGCCGCGTGGAGGCGCCCACAGACCGGCTCGCCTCGACGTACGGCAACACCGCTACGCTCCGCACCGAGTCGTGCACCACGCGCGTGATATATGGGATCAAGACGATCCCGATCGCCAGCATCTGGTTCTGTTCGGTCGGGCCGAGGGTGCCGGCGATGGCGATGGCCAGCAGCGCGCTCGGAAACGCAAACAAGATATCCATGCCCCGCATCACCACGGTCTCAACGACGCCGCCGGTGTGCGCGGCGACCGTGCCCAGGGGTGAACGGTGGCGCGAGCCGCGAGCCGCTCACCGGGACCGTCGGATCATACGGCGAGAAGACGGGAGCGGCGACACTGACGAGCACGACCGCGATGACGAACAT
Source organism: Candidatus Segetimicrobium genomatis (assembly GCA_005882445.1). GTDB lineage: Bacteria > Sysuimicrobiota > Sysuimicrobiia > Sysuimicrobiales > Segetimicrobiaceae > Segetimicrobium. Next base: position 1,201 of record VBAN01000051.1, read on the forward strand.
GAGGCCGGCGAGGGCCGGCCGGTCGGCCACCGTCGCCCGCCAGATCAGCGCCCAGGCCGCCAGCGACGCCGGCCGGCGGATCGCGCCCCGGCGCGCCTCTGCCGCGATCGTGGCGGGTTCCCCTGGGCGCGCCCCCGGGCAGCGTTCCACCACTAGGGGGCCTGGGAGACGATGTAGGCGCCGGTCTGCTCGAAGGCGTGGCCGGCTCTGAGCAACATCGCCTCTCCCCACGCCGGGCCGACAAGCGTCATGCCGATCGGCAGACCCTCGGACTTGGCGCAGGGCATGGTCAGCGCCGGATGCCCGGTCACGTTGAACGGACACGTGTTGTGGTTGATGCCGAGGGCGGCGGCGAGGACCTCTTCCGGCGTGAGCTCGGAGGTGGAGGGCAGGGGAATCGCCTTCATCGGCAACGTCGGCAACAGCAGAACGTCCACCTCACGGAACATGTCATCGTACGCCCGCGTGAGCAGCCCGCCGAGGTTCTGTGCCTTCGCGTAGTAGCGTCCGTGATATTGTTCACGCATGTGCCGGGCCATCAGCATGACAAATTTGACGGTGTCCGGCAGGCTGTCCGCCTCGCACAGGCGGCCCCGTGCGAACGCTTCCAGCATGGACACGCTGTACCGGCCCTTCCAATTGGTGCCCATCGAGTTGCCGTCCACCATCAGCGCCGCGGCGCCCTCGACGGCAATACAATTCCAAATGTCGACGCCGTGCCGGTGCATGGGAACGGAGACGTTCCGCACGGTCGCTCCAAGGTCCGCGAACGCTGCCGCCGCGGTGCGCACCGCGGCGTCGACGTCGGCCTCCGAGCGGTCCGGCCAGCCAAACCCTTCTTCGAGGATGCCGACACGCAGCCCGCGCACCCCCTTCCCGAGCCCCGCTGTGTAACGGTCCGTGCGCACATCGCGCTGCCGGGGGTCGAGGCCATCGGGTCCCGCCAGCACCTCGAGCAGCAAGGCGACGTCCGCCATCGTGGTCGCCATAGGACCGATGTGGTCGAGAGTCTGCTCGATCGGAAAGATCCCAGTGTACGGGACGAGTCCGTAGGTGGGCTTCAGGCCGTCCACGCCCGTCCAGGCGCAGGGGTGGGCGATCGATCCCCCCTGGTCGCCGCCGATCGCCATGTCGCACTCGCCCAACAGCAGCAGGACGGCGCTGCCGGTCGAGGAGCCGCCGGCGGAGCGCGTCGGATTGTGCGGATTCGGCACAGGGCCGGTATCGGATGTAAAGCTGCTGCCCGAGAAGCAGAGATTTTCGCACGTCGACTTGCCCACGATCTCGCCTCCGGCATCGAGGATCCGCGTCACGATGGTGGCGTCGAACTCCGGCACGTACCCTTCCAGGATCGAGGACCCGTTCATCATCGGAATGCCGGCGACACAGACGTTGTCCTTGATCGCGACGCGCTTTCCCGTGAGGGGGCCATCGGAGGCGCCGCGGATGGAACAGCGCCAATACCAGGCGTTATACGGGTTGTCTTCCGGCCGCGGCCGGTGGCCGGAGTCGCGCGGATAGGTCACGGCAGGGATCGGATCCGCAAGCCGGTCGACCCGCCGGTACGATTCGAGCGCGCCGCCGATCAGCCGGCGGAACGATTCCAACTCGGCATCGCTGAGGTGCAGCCCCTGATCGATGGCGATCCGGCGCAGCTGTTCGATGGTCGGACACCGCAGCATGACCTACCTCCCAGAGCGTGGGTTTCCCGACCCGCACGGCCTCGGCGCCCCGCACGTTGCTCTTCCTGTGTCCACGATGCGAATTGCCGGCGCGCCAGGACGGCCCTTGCTCACGTCGTCCGCAGCCGAGGGTTGGCGATCATCACGAGGATGTCGACGAGCAGGTTGATGGCCACAAACGCGATGGCAATGAACAGGACGGCACCCTGCACCACAGCCACGTCTCGGGCCGTGACGGCGAGATACAGTTGCCGTCCCAACCCCGGCCACGCGAACACCACCTCGCTGAAGATGGCGCCCCCCATGAGATAGCCGAGTTGCAACCCCGCGATGGTGATGACAGGCGGGAGCGCCGCTCGGAAGATGTGGCGCCAGAACACCACGCGGCGCAGCAGTCCTTTGGCGTACGCAACCTTCACGAAGTCCTGCTGGCGGGTCTCGATGACGCTCGCGCGCACCTGGCGAAGGATGATGGCCCCCGGGGCGGCGGCCGTGGTCAGCGCGGGGAGGGCGAGGTGGCGCAGAAGATCGATGAGGCCCCCGGGGCTGCGCAGATCGTGCATCCCTTCCGATGGGAACACACCCAGGAGCACGGCAAAGACAAACACCAGCACGAGGCCCAGCCAGAACGGCGGGGCGTTCCCCACGACCGCCCCCAACCCCACGCTCGCGCGATCGATCCACGAATACGACCGGCCGGCCGCCACCACGCCGCCCGTAACGCCGAGCGCCACCGCCAGCAGGAAGCTGGCCACGCCGAGGGTCATGGTGTTCCCGATCTTCGGGACCAGCACGTCGATCGCCGGGCGGCCCAAATTCCACGAGTAGCCGAAGTCGCCCTGCGCCGCATACCACGCCCAGCGCGTGTATTGGACATATAGCGGCCGGTCGAGCCCAAGCGTGCGGCGCACCTGCGCGATGCCCTCGGGCGTGGCCTGCGGGCCGAGCAGCGCTTCCGCCTGATCGCCGGGGACCAACTTCATGGTGAGGAACACGACCACGGAAACGCCAAGCAACACGGGCACAGCGTGGAGAAGGCGGCGGACTGCGTAGGCAACCACGTTGCGCCCCCAGGCGAACTCGTCGTTCTACCGGCAGGTGCATTCGGGGCACCGGAAAGTGAGCCCTTCTGCCGAGGAATCCGCTGCGCCGCGTGCGGGAATGCGCGTGCCCGCCCGCAGAGTCGCACATCCAGGGCTCAGCCGGTCTCGCCCACGTTTCCTGCCTACGCGCCGGGCCCCCCGTCGCGTCTTACGGGCATGGGTGGAGCAACTCGCTGCTGGCGATTGCGGTGCCTTCGGTGCGGCTGCGATTGGCCCAATTGTAGATCCCAACCACCTGGTCTTTAGCGTTCAGCACGGGGGACCCGCTGTGTCCAGGCTGCGCGGATCGATCGAATGTGAACACGATCAGCGGGGTCCCGTCCTTGGCGGGGGCGAGGAGTGTTACCGCGCCACGCCCGGACCATTCGTAAGGCATGAAGCCACTCTTCTGATGTCCAAACCCCAGGATGCGTATCGCGTCGCCAATCTCGATGTCAGTGGAGAGATTGAGCGCTGGGAATTGTGGCAGCGGCCCGCGATGCACTGCGGCTGCCGCTGCGCCCTTGTATTCGAGATCGTCGAAGGGAAGATGTGCCGGCTCGAGTTGGACCTCGGCGAAATCGCGCCGGGGCCCATCGGCATAATCGGTCTTCCCTTCCATATAATCCTTGGCGAGCGGCGTCGCACAGATGAGACTGACCCCATAAATGTCCCGGCCGACGATTGCGGCGAGGTAGTACTTCTTGGGTTCCTTAACAACCGGGTAGATCACATGGGCAGCCGTCAGGGCCAGGCCGCCGGCAGATACGAAGAAACCTGTCCCATATTGGATCGCACGATACCACTGGGGGGTCGTCTCCATGACTACAACCAGGAATACGCTCTTTGAAGGCGATTGCTGGGCAGCAAGAGGACGCGGGTCGGTAGACACGGCCAGGACGAGCACGGCAAGAGTCGCGAGCAGAGGGTTTCGCCAACGCCGCATGACCTCGCGGATGCTCATCATGACGCCGGTCCCCCTTCCTGTGCATTCACGCGGCATATTCGCGACGGGGATGGGTGCTCCTTGGCGGTTCCCCGTCCCGCAGCGCAGCAGCCTTCCATTAGCGTCCAAACGCAGACGTGATTTCGCGGCGGCGTGGGAGCCAACTCACGCGACGGCCGCCGCCCGGCTCGGGGAAGGGCTGTGGAGTTTATGCGCACTCGGGCCCGCCGGCCCAAGGTTCCTTTATTTCCTCGGGGCCTTTCTTCTCATCATCGGAACGACGAAGGCCGGGAGTCCCGCACCCAGAAGAACGAGCGTCGAGGGTTCGGGAATGGGAGCGAGGCTCGTCCTCATGTCCAGTCGGTTGATGGCAAAGTCGTCGGCTGTATTGCCAGAGACATCGGTGACGTTGTACACAATTTTGCCGATTTCCTGTTGAGTATCGATAACCCCCAGGAAAGGCGCTGTATTATCTTCTAAAAACGTGTTGTCACCTGCTACGGTGAACGTCCCTAGTAACGTATTCGTGGGAGAGTATACATTGAGGGTTGCAGTATACGCTCCGAAGAAATCGTTCTGGATCTGAGCTCCGACTCCGGAGAGGGGGGTCGCGAATTGAAGAGTCATGGGCCCGGGCCATATTGGGTCTGGGCTACCGCTTCCTGTCCACAGCAAATGGTCTCCGGGCGCAAAAATGCCAATCCAACCATTCCCCTCGTCTCGCCTCTGAAAATTTCCATTAGGCGGCGCCGGCATGGACCCCGTCACATCATTCCCCCCATTGGACGCTTGGGTGAAGGGATTGCTCACGGTGGTACCATCGGGCCCGAGCACACCCCAATCAATAAAGTCATTCGCAAGATCCGCCGCGCGAGTAGGCACCTGAACGAGAATTCCCGCCGCACTTGCAACCTCGTGAAGGTCGAGGACCGCAATGCCGGAGAAGCCGAGGATGAGCAGGAGAGGTACAACACCCGATCTCATGGTCTTTCCCCTCTTAGGAATTCTCGCGAAGCGGGAATCCCTTTCCCTTGCGTGTTATTGCAGTCAGATCCTAACAAATCGATTCTTGGGGGGGCATCCTTCTGAATGATGATTCGTGAGCAATCCAAAGGAGGATTCCGATCCTGCCCACCGTACACGTGGGCATGGTAAAGGTCTGCGTCGTCGGCAGCCTCAACATGGACCTCGTGGTCAAGGGACCGCGCCTCCCCCGGGTCGGCGAGACGGTGTCCGGAGGGACCTTTGCGACCTTCCCCGGCGGCAAGGGAGCCAACCAGGCGGTGGCCGCCGCCAGGCTCGGGGCGCATGTGACGATGGTCGGCAAGGTGGGCCAGGACGCCTTCGGGCGGCAGCTGGTCAACGGCCTCCGGCGGGAGGTCATCGATGTCGCCCACGTGGGCGTTGATCCGGGCGAGGCGACGGGCGTGGCGTTCATCGGGGTCGACGGCGAGGGGCGGAACATGATCCTGGTCGCTTCCGGCGCGAACCTGCATGTGGGCCCGGGAGACGTGGAGGACGCGCGGGACGCCATCGGCGGCGCCCGCGTGCTGCTGCTGCAGCTGGAAGTCCCGATCGACGCGGTGCTGCGCGCGGCCGCGATCGCCAGGGCCGCCGGCGCCCTCGTCTGCCTCGATCCGGCTCCCGCGGCCCCGCTCCCGGACGCGCTCTACGCCAGCGTGGACGTGATCGACCCCAACGAGATCGAAGCGCAGGTCCTGACCGGCGTGGAGATCCGCTCGATCGCCGACGCGGAACGCGCCGCTACGCCGCCCCCGACGGCCGCGGCCACGTGCCGGCCGATGCGGTGCGGGCGGTCGATACGACGGCGGCCGGCGACGCCTTTGCGGCGGCGCTGGGGGTGGCGCTCGGCGAGGGGAGGGAGACCGCCGACGCGGTGCGCTTCGCCACTCGGGTCGCCGGGATCAAGGTGACCCGGATGGGCGCCCAGGTCTCGATGCCGACGCGCGCGGAAGTGGAGGAGGCCATGCGGCGGTGAAGCGGCGCGGCATCCTCAATCCCGACCTGTCCTGTCTGATCGCCACCCTCGGCCATACGGATCTGATCTGCGTCGCGGACGCCGGGCTGCCGATCCCCTTGGAGGTGACCCGCATCGACCTGGCGCTCAGGTGCGGCAGCCCCCCGTTTGTGGAGGTCGTCAAGGCGATCCTCGATGAGGTCGTGGTCGAGGGAGCGATCGTGGCCGGCGAGATGCCCGGCCGCAACCGGGCGTGCTACGACGCGCTGCGCGCGCTGCTGGGCCAAACGCCGCTGGAGCAGGTCCCGCACGAGCAATTGAAGGCGATGCTCCCCAAGGTGCGCGGGGTCATCCGCACCGGAGAGTGCACGCCCTACGCCAACGTGCTGCTGCGGAGCGGGGTGGCGTTCTGACGGCCGCCGCCGGCGCGCCTCCGACAGAAGCCAGGGCCGCCCCGGCCGCGGAGCCCATCCTCAGGATGCGGCGCATCGTCAAAGAATTTCCCGGGGTGCAGGCGCTCGCCGGCGTCGACCTGGACGTGCTGCCGGGTGAGGTGCACGCGCTGGTGGGGGAGAACGGCGCGGGCAAGTCGACCCTCATCCGCATCCTCGGGGGCGTCCACCAGCCGGACGGGGGGGAGATCCTCCTCAAGGGGCAGAGGGTGGCCATTCCCACCCCGCGGCGCGCGCGGGAGCTGGGCATCGCCGTCATCCACCAGGAGTTGAACCTGGTCGGGCCGCTTACGGCGGCCGAGAACCTGCTCCTGGGGGATGAGCCGCGCCGCTGGCGCTGGTTCATGGACTGGGACGTGCTGCGCGCCCGCGCCGGAGAGCAGCTCGCCGCCCTCGGGGTGCCCGTCGACCCCCGGGCGCGGGTGGATCTCCTGAGCGTCGCCGAGCGGCAGACCGTGGAGATCGCCCGGGCGCTGAGCCTCAGGGCCGACATCTTGGTCATGGACGAGCCGACCGCGGCCCTGACGCTCGAGGAAGTCGAGCGGCTCTTCGCGATCATCGGTGAGCTGCGGGCGCGGAGGGTGTCGGTGATCTACATCTCCCACCGGCTGGAGGAGATCTTTCGTGTCGCCGACCGGATCACCGTGCTGCGGGACGGCCACTACATCGGGACCTACGCGGCGGGCGAGATCGACATGGAGGGGCTCATCCAGCGGATGGTGGGCCGGCGGCTGACCGAGAAGTTTCCCAAGGCGCCGATCCCGCCCGGCCCGCCCCGGCTGGCGGTCCGGGGGCTGACCGCCGAGGGCCTGTTTTGGGACGTCTCGTTTGCCGCGCGCGGCGGGGAGATCCTCGGGATCGCCGGCCTGGTCGGCTCCGGGAAGATCGAGGTGGCCCACGCCATCTTCGGCATGATCCCGCTCGACCGCGGCGAGATCTCCGTGGAGGGGCGCCGGGTGGCGATCCGGTCCCCGGCCGAGGCGATCGCGTTGGGGATCGGCCTCGTGCCCGAGGACCGCAAGACCCTCGGGCTCGTCCTGGGCATGAGTGTGCGCGACAACATCACCCTCCCGTCGATGGGGAGGATCAGCGCCGGAGGGGTTGTCCGCAAGGAGAAGGAGCGGGCGCTCGTGGAGGAGGCGATCCGCCGCCTCGATATCCGCGCGCACGGCCGGGACCAGGTGGTCCGCACCCTCTCCGGGGGAAACCAGCAAAAGGTCGTGGTCGCCAGGTGGCTGGAGGCCGGGG
>VBAN01000011.1 GCA_005882445.1 Candidatus Segetimicrobium genomatis
CGAGACGAATGTGGTGAAGGGCGGCCGCGCGAGCACGAAGGGCCGGCTGGTGCCGTATACCGTCTTCATCGATCCCGAGCTCGGCCGGGTGGGGCTGTCCGAGCAGGAGGCCCGGACCCAGGGCCGTTCGATCCGGATTGCCAGAATGCCCATGGCGGCCGTGGCCCGGGCCGCCGAGGCCGATGAGACCCGCGGGGTAATGAAGGCGGTTGTGGACGCCGGCACCGGCCGGATCCTGGGCTGCGCGATTCTGGGCATCGCGGGGGGCGAGCTCATGAGCATGATGGAGATCGCGATGATAGGGCAGCTGCCGTACACGGCCCTGCGCGACGCCATCTTCGCCCACCCCACGCTTGCGGAGTCGCTGAACAACCTCTTCGACGACTATCTGCAATGAGCGGGGAGTTGAGCGAGATGACATCCCCGGCAGTCCCTCAGGGCAGCGAACAAATGTTCTCGTCCCAAGGAACGATCTGAAGATCCTTCTATGGAAGGAAGGGGGTTTGCGCTCGTAGGGGTGAGGTATTAGCGGGGTGAACTGCGCGTGAAAAAGACGCTGACCGTAACGGCCCTCGCCTTTTCCACAGTGGCGGCGTGGATCGTTTTCCCTCCCTTGGTCGTTGCGGAGGCCAGTCCAATTGCTCCATTCACAAGCATACTCGAGAATTTTCCGGGGGTGGATCTCAACTCCGACCCCGAGACCGCGACGCCCCCCGATTCGAATGGCGCCGCCGGCCCCAACCACTTTGTCGAATTCATCAATGGAGCGTTTGCCACCTATCACAAGGACGGCACGCCGGCTCAGCCGGTGATCCCGGACACCACCTTCTGGACGAACGCAGGGATCAATCCCAGTACCATCGCCGCAGGTTTGTCTGACCCTCGGATCATCTACGACTCCGCCAGCGGGCATTGGTTTGCGGCGCAGATCACGGTAGACAATACGGGCAACAAGGTTCTGGTGGCCCGATCCAACACGTCGGACCCGACGGGAGGCTGGAAGGCCACGAGTTTCACCGGGAACGCCGGCTTCGCCGACTTTCCCACGTTGGGGCTGGACGCCAACGGCGTCTACGTGGGCACGAATAACTTCACGAACAGTACCGGGACGTTCACGGGCGCATCCCTTTTCTCGATCCCCAAGAGCGATCTCACCGCCTCGACACCAAGCGTCACCCACATGACCAGTTTCGAGAACCTCGCCCCCGCCACGCGCGGCGCCACCTTTCAAGCCGCCATCGACCAAAACGGCTCCAGCGGAGCGGTCCTGTCGACCGATGCCACCGGCTCGACATTCGGAACCATCTACCGGGCAACTATCACCGGGTCAGGCGGCCCGGGCGCCCACCTGTCGGCTACGACCCCGATCGCCGTCACGTCGGACGGCTCTCCAGGCGCCGCGAGACAACCGGACGGCACGATGGTGGTCGACGCCGGAGATAACCGTTTCAGCGCGAATGTGTCCCAGGTCGGGAACCTTCTCTTTTCAGCGCGCACGATCAGCGACAGTCACGTTGCCAACCTCGGTACCCACGATTTCATTGACTGGGTCATCGTGAATGCGACGACGAATACGGTTGTGCATGAAGGGACGATCAGCGATCCAAATTTCGACTACTTCTACCCCTCGATCGCCGCGAATCCGAGCGGCGACATCCTCCTGGCGTTCAACCGGTCCGGAGGCCTCGGGAGCGCTCCGGGCGGCTATATCAGCGCATTCGCGGAAGCCTGCCAGCTCACCGGCACCACGGTCGCGTGCGGTAATCCGTTCCTGCTCCGGCAGGGGGCCGGCAATTTTCACCTGCTCGGGGACCTCTCGTTCGGCCCCACGGTGCCTGAGCGCTGGGGCGATTACAGCACGATGTCCATCGACCCCAATAACCCTTCGGACTTCTGGGCCATTCAGGAGGTCCCGTTCACGGACTCGACCGGATTTGGGTTGGAGACGATGTGGGGAACGCAGATCACGGAGATCGGCTTTGAGAGCGCCGTCCCCGAGCCTTCCACTTTCGCGCTGATGGGCCTGGGCCTGCTCGGGTTTGCCGCGCGGCGGCGCCCGGGGCGGACCCCGCTCGCCTGAGCCGGTAGCCCCGCCGCGGCCATGGAATGTGTCCGGCGCGCGCCGTCGGGAGGCTGAGCCAGGTGCCGGGACCGGGAGGCGGCGGAAAAGTTCGATGCGACTGGGCGACGGGCAGCCCGCTCATGACGGCCTACCACGATGCGGAGTGGGGCGTGCCCGCGCGCGACGATCGAGTCCTCTTCGAGTTCCTGACGCTCGAGGGCGCCCAAGCCGGCCTGAACTGGCTGACGATTCTCCAGAAACGCCGGGAGTACCGGGCGGCGTTCGCCGGCTTCGACCCGGAGAAGGTTGCCCGGTTCGATGGCCGGATGCGGCGCAGCCTGCTGCGGAACCCCGGGATCGTCCGGAACCGGCTCAAGATCGATTCGGTGATCACGAACGCCAAAGCGATCCTCGGGGTTCAGGAGGTACCTCTGGCGGTTCGCCGGCGGCACACCGATCGTGAATGCCTGGGCGTCGCTCCGGGAGATCCCGAGCCAGACCGGCGCGTCCCGGCAGATGAGCAAGGAGATGAAGCAGCGCGGGTTCGCGTTTGTCGGGCCGACGACCTGCTACGCGTTCATGCAGGCGGTGGGCATGGTCAACGATCACGTGGTGCGCTGCTTCCGGCACAACCAGGTCTAGCGGCCTACCAGATCGTCACCCCGCCGTCGACGTAGACACTCGCCCCGGTCATCAGCCGCGCGTCGTGCGACGCCAGGAACAGTACGGCCCCGACGATCTCTTCGGGGTGGCCGATGCGCTTCATCGGGATGCGGCTCAGCCGGAACTGCCGGTTGGCCTCGTTCTGCAGGTAGCCCCGGGTCAGGTCCGTCTCGATCAGCCCGGGGTTGACCTCGTTGACGTTGATCCCGTGCCCAGCCAGTTCGAGCGCCATCATCTTCGTCAGCATGGAGACGCCCGCTTTGGAGACGCAGTAATGGGTGAGGTTCGGCCCGGCATCCTTGGAGCTGGTCGACGCCACATTGATGATCCGGCCCCGGATCCCCCGCTGGACCATCCGGCGCGCGACCGCCTGGCCCACCAGGAAGGGTCCGTCCAGGTTGGTGTGGAGGACCGCGTCCCACTCCTCCTTGGCGATGTCGAGGAACGGACTCCGCCTGACGATGCCGGCGTTATTGACCAGCAGGTCGATCGGCCCGACGGCCGACTCGGCCGCGTCCAAGAGGCGTTCGACCGATTTCGGATCGGTCACATCCGCCTGCACCGCCACCGCGGTTCGGCCGTGGTCCTTGATCGCGGCCACCACTTCCGCGGCGGCCTCCGCCGCGCCCCTGTAGTTGACCGCCACGCCGGCGCCGCACCGCGCCAGCCCGAGGGCGATGCTCCGGCCGATCCCCCGGCTTCCTCCGGTCACCAGAGCCCGCTGTCCGCTCAGTGCGTACGTGGTCGCCTGCATGGCCATGTTCTCCCCCCTGGAGCGCTGTCCGCCTCGGTTCGGGGCGGTTTCCCCCAGCGTGTTCTCGTTAATAGAGCCGTGTCCTGTCGAAGACGTTGAGCAGCGGGTCTCCGCGGATGTACCGGCGCAGGTTTTCGCAGAACAGGTCGGTCAGCTTGGCGTTTTCGGTCACGACGGTGCTGGCGGAGTGCGGGCTCACCAGGACGTTGGGGAGGTCCCACAGCGGGCTGCCGGCGGGGAGCGGCTCCTCGGCCGCAACGTCGAGGGCCGCCGCCCCGAGGCGGCCGGACCGCAGGGCGTCGATCAGGGCGGGTTCGTCGACCACGGCCCCGCGGGCGATGTTGATCAGGACCGCGCCGGGCTTCAGCATCGCGAGCTCCTCCGCGCCGATCAGCCCCTCGGTCTCTGGCGTGTGGGGACAGGAGAGGACGAGGACATCGGCCTCCCGCAGCAGGGTGGGCAGCCCGGTTGGCGGCAGGACGACATCCGCCGCGCCGCCCTCGCCGGCGTCCGGTCCCGTCCGCCGCGTTGCGATCACCCGCAGGCCGAGGGCGCGGCACGACCGCCCGACCTCGCCCCCGACGCCTCCCAGACCGACGATCCCCACGGTCGCCCCGCGCAGCTCCCGGGCGCAGGTCCGCTCCCATCGGTGGGCGGCCTGATCGCGGACGATCCGGGGCCCTCCTTTGGCAAACCAGAGCATGGCCATGAGGGCGAACTCGGCGAGCGGGACCCCGTGGATGCCCCGGGCCGTGGTAAACGTGATCGGCGCGTCGATCAGGCCGGTGCGCAGCAGCAGCTGGCCGATCCCGGCGCTCGTCGCCTGGATCCAGCGCACATTGGGGATCAGCTCCCGGAGGTGATCGATGTTGGTGTAATCGAAGTCGAACATCACCTCCGCCCGCGCGAGGCAGTCCCGCCACCGGCGCTCATGCTCGCCGTCCCGGCGCAGCGGCGCCCCGTGGTGGTCGCAGGTGTACCGGGGCTCGGGCAGCAGGCCGGGCTCGTAGATGACGTGGACGCCCTCGACGCGGGCCACCCGCTCCACGTATTCGGGCTCCAGGTACGAGGCGATCAGCACGGGTCGCCGGTTGGTGGTGGGCACAGACCCTCCCTCGGTCGAGGCTCGGGCGCTCACGGACGCAGGCGGGGATCGAACGCGTCGCGCAGGCCGTCGCCCAGGAGATTGATGGATAGGACGGCGAGCATGATGGCGAGCCCGGGAAAGAACGCGACCCACCAGGCGTGCCGGAGGAACTCCCGCCCCTCGGCCAGCATGTTCCCCCACTCCGGCGTGGGAGGCCGGATCCCGAGGCCGAGGAAGCTCAACGCCGATCCGGTGATGATCGCCGCGGCGATCCCGAGCGTCGCCAGCACGGTGAGCGGCGCCGTGACGTTCGGCAGGATGTGCCGGAAGATGATCGCTTGATCGCTGCACCCCACCACCCGCGCCGCGAGCACAAACTCCCGCTCCTTGAGGCTCAGCACCGTCCCGCGCGCGACGCGCACGTACTCGGGGATGGCGGAGATCCCCACCGCGATCATCAGGTTGGGGAGTGTGGCGCCGAGCGTCGCCACGATCGCGAGCGCGAGCAGGATGCCGGGAAACGCGAGGAGGAGGTCGACCAGCCGCATGATCACCACGTCGGTGCGCCGCCCGTAGTAGCCCGAAATCAGGCCCAGGACGACCCCGGAGCACGCGGCGATGCCGACCGCCACCACGCCCACCGCCATCGACAGGCGCCCGCCCCAGAGGATGCGCGAGAGGATGTCGCGGCCAAAGCGGTCGGTGCCCATGGGGTGGGCGGCGCTCGGCGGATCGAGGGGGGAGCGCTGATTGGTCTTGATCGGGTTGTAGGGCGTGAGCGCCGGCGCCAGGATCACCGCGAGCGCGATCGCCAGCAGCAGGGCGCCGCCGACCAGCGCGCTGCGGCTGCGCCCCAGACGCCGCAGGATCTCGCGCGCCGGGGACCGGTCGGCCCGCCCCGGCCAGGGCCGTCGGAGGCCGGCCGCGGAGGACTTAATCATCATTGATAGCGTACCCGCGGGTCGACGGCCGCGTACCCAGCGGGAAGCTCCGGCTGAGGATCGCCTCCACGGCCAGCCGGCCCACGCCCGGGCGCGAGAAGATCGTCTCGGTGACGACGGCGCCGCCGAGCAGCGCGCCCAGCTGCAGGCCCAGCATCGTGATGGTCGGGATGAGCGCGTTCTTGAGGGCGTGGCGCAGCACGACGACCCGCGGCGCCAGGCCTTTCGCGCGGGCCGTGACGACGTACTCCTGGCGGAGGACCGCCAGCATGCCTGACCGGACCAGCCGCGCCAGGACCGCCGCCGAGATCAGCCCGAGCGCGGTGGCGGGCATGACCAACCGCGCCACCCCGCCCTGTCCGGTCGCCGGCAGCCACCCCAGCGTGAAGGAGAAGAGGAGGATCATCAGCAGGCTGGAGTAAAAGACCGGCATCGACACACCGAGGATCGCGAAGGTCATCGCCGCGGTATCCAGCCACGTCCCGCGCGCCAGCGCAGCCAGGATGCCGAGCGTCATCCCCAGGATGGTGGCGAGCGCGAGCGCGGCCAGCGTCAGCTGCGTGGTGCCCGGGGCCACCTCGAGGATGCTGTCGAGCACGGGCCGCTGGCTGCGCAGCCCGCGTCCGAGATCCCCGCGCACCGCATGCGCCGCGTAGTCACCGTACTGGACCCAGAGCGGGCGGTCCAGCCCGAGCTGGTGGCGGATCTCCGCCGCCCGTTCCTCGGTCATCGGCTTGTCGCCCGCGAAGATCAGCACCGGGTCGCCGGGGATGAGGTGCAGCATGAGAAACGTCAGCAGCGAGATGCCGATGAGGATCGGGATCAGCTGCAGCAGGCGTTGGATGATGTAGCGCAGCATCGCGGTCCCCCACCCGCGGGGCGGCCCCCCCACCGGCCGCCCAGGTCGCGTGGAGCGACGAGCTCCCGGCGCCCCGCCCCGTCCGCCGCTACTTCTTGACCTGCACGTCGTACAGCCACACGTACGAGGCCAGGGCATCGATCATGTCGCCCTGGATCTCCGCGCGTTTGGCGTTGTAGGTGATGGTGTCGACCAGCGGCACGACGACCGCGTCCCGGAGCACCCGCTGCTGGATCCGCGAGTAGAGCGCCGCGCGCCGGTTGAGGTTGATCGTTGCGGCGGCCTCCTCCAGCATCTTGTCGACGTCGGGGACCTGGTACCGGCCCCGGTTGAACGCTTCCACGTTCGCCGAGTGAAAGATCGTCCGCAGCACGTCCGGATCCCCGTAGGAGAACCACATGAAGTTGACGTCGTACCGGTTCTGCCTGACGAGCGCGCGGAACGCTCCCCGCTCGAGCGGGGTCACCTTGAGGTCGATCCCCACGTCACGGAGGCTGGCCTGCACCGACTCCGCCATGGCCTTGTCGCGCGGGCGGCCGATGATGGGGAAGTCGACCACGAGTTTTTGGCCGCCTCGCTCCCGGATGCCGTCGCCCCCCGCCTTCCAGCCCGCCTCATCGAGGATCTGCCTGGCCTTGGCCGGGTCGAAGCTGTAGATCCGCTCGGTGGACGGATCGTACCCGAACGTGGGCCGCATCAGGGGACTCCAGGCCACCTTGTTGAGGCCGTGGAAGACGGACTTGTTCAGCCCCTCGCGGTCGACCGCGAAGGCGATCGCCCGGCGGACGGCCAGCGTGCCGATCGGGCCCTTGCTCGTGACGTTGAGGAGCAGCACGAACCCCGATCCCGGCTGCCCCCGCTCGATCACGACGAACCGCGGGTCGTTCCGGAGGCCGGCGTACTCGAGCGGGTCCAGGTCGTCGATGTACTGGGTTTCGCCGGTCTTGAGCGTCCCGGCCCGCACGGACCCTTCCGGGATGATCTTGAACATCACCTGGTCGAGATAGGGCGGCCCCTGGTGCTTGAAGAGCGACGATCCCCAGGCGTACGCGGGGTTCCGGACGAGCGTGATGTGGTCTTTGGCCACCCACTCCTTGACCATGAACGGGCCCGTCCCCACCGGGTGTCTGGCGAAGTCCGCGAGCCCCATCTTCCTGACCGCGGCCGGCGAGACGATCCCCAGGTACCCGTTCAGGTTGGTCAGCAGGGGAGCGTACCCATCCTTCATGACGATCTTGACCGTGGAGTCGTCGACGATCTCGGTGTGGTCGTACGGCCCGAGCTGGTCGTGCGACTGCCCCGCCTTGGTCTCGGGGGCGACCACCCGGTCCATCGTGAACTTGACCGCCTCCGCCCCAAACGGGGTGCCGTCGTGGAACCGAACGCCCTTCCTCAACCGGAAGGTGTAGACTTTGGCGTCGGGAGACACGTCCCACGACTCGGCGAGCGCCGGCGCGAAATGCCCCGGGGTGGGCTCCCAGACGAGCGGCTCGCACACGTTCCGGGTGACGCGAATCGTGGAGTCGAAATCGGTGACCTGCGGATCCATCGTGTCGTCCAGGTCGAACCCGAGCCCGTAGACCAGCGTGCCGCCGCCGCCCGGCGCCCCCGCGGCGGGCCGCAGCACCCCGCCCGCGGCGAGCCCCGCCGCACCGATCCAGGCGCCGGCCGCCGCGATCACCTCCCGCCGGGTCACCCGGCCCATCGGGTCCGTCCGTCTCACCCTCGGATGGCGGTGTGATCGCTCCGCGTCCTCTCCGCCGCCGTCGTGACGCCCGCTGCTGCCCATGTTCGTCCCCCCTTTTGGCCTGCCGGCTCGAGCCGGTCTTCCCGATCCTGGACGTGCGGTCTTAGACGCGCGCGTAGGCCGTGCGCATGGCGGCTCCGATGAGCGCCACCGGAACCGACCCGTGGGCCAGCAAGCGATCGTGAAAGCCGCGCAGGTCGAACCTCCCGGGGTGGGCGGCCGCGAGATCGCGCCGCAGCCCATGAATGAGGTTACGGCCTGCCGAGTACATCATGGCGGTCCCCGGAAACATGCTGTTCTTCACCGCCTCCGCCCGGGCCGCCTCCGGGGCGAGGCCGGCCCGCTCCTGATAGACGGCCGCGGCCGCGTCGACCGTGAGCGCGCCGTGGTGCAATTCGACGTCCACCAGCGCGCGCACCGCCATCCTCAGGCGCGCGTGGATCTGCGCGTACCGCTCCAGCGGGGTGAGCACGCCGATCTCCTCCATCAGATCGGTCGCGTAGCAGGCCCACCCCTCGGCCATCGTGCCGCCGCAAAACAGCGCGATCCGTCCCGCGCAGTCGACCGCCGCGACCTGGCCGATGCGCGAGGCGGCCCTCTGCGCATGCCAGTTCTGGACGTGGTGGCCGATCCCTCCGTGGTGGATGACGTGGTTGAGCTTGATGACGCTGTCGTTGGTCGCGCGCAGGCGGCGCGCCTGCTCGTCGGGGGGCATCTCCGGGTCGACCGGCGGCACCAGATAGTCCACGGTGGGAAGGCGGTCGTAAGGCGCGGGGGAGCGGTAGGCGAGGAAGTAGAGGGACGGCGCGGCCTGCGCCACCGCCGCCCGGCGCATCTCCTCCCAGACCTCCGCGTAGCGGGCATAGTAGCGCTCCGCTGCAGGATGCCGGCCGGTCAGTTGCGCCAGCGCCTCGCGCCAGGTGCGCGTCCCGAACTCCTCCGCGCCCGCCGCAAGAGCGGCTTCACAGCGGGCGATCTCTTCCTGGGCGGCCGCGCGTACGGCCGCGGCGTCGATCTCGAGGAAGTGCCCGCGGCGCAGGAGCAGGTCGAACGCCTCCCCGCCGCAGCCGCAGTCCTCGTGGGCCGCCGGCGCGAGGGTGCCTTCGAGGTGCGAGCGGAACCCGGCGAAGGCCGCGGCGGCCGCTCCCGCGGCGTCGCGAAAGCGCGGGTCCCTGATCGCGTGATCGTGGATCAGGATCTCGGTCCCGGTCTCGAAAAAGGCGCCCGCCCCGATGCATTCCCGAACGGCGCGCTCGATCCAGGGGCG
>VBAN01000278.1:0-4666 GCA_005882445.1 Candidatus Segetimicrobium genomatis
GGAGGCCGCGGCGGTCCAGGAGCATTTGATGGAGTGCCCGGCCTGCCGCGAGGAGTACGAACGCCTCCGCATCACCAAGGGGCTGCTGGGCGCGCTTCCGGTGGCCGATCCTCCGGCGGCGTTCTGGACGGCGGTCCGCGCGCCGCGGTCCGAGGGCGTGGGGCCCCGGTTCTCCCGGCTTCCATCCGTCCTGCTGCGGCGGTCCGTGTGGGCCGCGGGGGCCGCGCTGGTCATCGTGCTGCTCGCCCTGATCCCCTTCGTCAAGGGCACGGTGGACAGGCTCCACGCTGCGGAGATCGGCGTGGATCTCTACGTGCGGGAACACGCACTGCAGATGAGCACCGAGCCGCTCACGGACCGGGCCTACCTCGGCGTGGTCGCGGGGGATGCGGACCTGGTGCTGGTCGGCGAACAGGCGCGCCGGGGAGGCGCGGAGAAGTGATCGGACACGCGCTCGCCCGCGCCGCCGGGGCGGTGCTCCTGGGCCTCGCGGCCGGCGCCCTCAACGTCGCGGCCCAGGTCCCTCCCGTGCCGCCGGCCCGCATCATCCTCCAGATGGCGCTCGAGGCCCCGCGCCTCGTGGACTACGAGGGGACGAAAGTCATCACCGTCCTCCGCGGGGACCGCGCGGAGACGATCACGGTCGCCGAGTCGCACAAGCGCCCGGAGCGGATGCGGCTCGAGTACGTGTCTCCGGAGGACCTGGCGGGCCGCCTCATCGTCGATAACGGCGCCACCGCGTGGCACTACGAGCCCCGCCTCAACATGGTGTTCGAGGGCCCCACGCTGGGGGGACAGCTCCTCAGCCGGGATCGCACCCTCCTGCTGCGCAACTACGGCGTCACGGCCCTCGGTGTCGAGGACGTCATCGGCCGGCAGGCGTACGTCATCGCCCTCGTCCCGCACCACCCGGGCGTCCAGCGCCGGTTGTGGGTGGACCGGGCCACCGGCACCATCCTGCGCAGCGAGGAACTCGATCCGTCCCGCGGCGTCATCCTCAGCGCGTACTTCTCACGTGTCAGCTTCAGCCTGAACCTCCCGGAGGCGTATTTCGAGTTCCGGACGCCCGCGGGTGCCCGCGTGTTCAAGATGTTCACCACCGAGGCCGGGACGATGAGTCCGGCGGCCCTCCAGCGCCGGGTCGGGTTCCCGGTGCTGATCCCGCCGGTGCTGCCCGAAGGCTATACGTTCCGAGGCGGGGCGGTGA
This sequence comes from Candidatus Segetimicrobium genomatis, assembly GCA_005882445.1. Classification (GTDB taxonomy): domain Bacteria; phylum Sysuimicrobiota; class Sysuimicrobiia; order Sysuimicrobiales; family Segetimicrobiaceae; genus Segetimicrobium. Next base: position 1,208 of record VBAN01000278.1, read on the forward strand.
GCCGGTTCGGGAGTCTCGTGTCCGTGTATCTGCGCTACAGCAACGGGGGGAACCTCATCTCGTTCTTCGAGGCGCCGGCGGGATCGATCGGCTGGCCGTCGGCCGGCAAGCCCATCGCCGTCGAGGGGCGGCCCGCCCGGTTCGTTGATCTGGGGTACTTCCGGGTCCTCATCTGGGAACAGGGGCGCCTCAGGGTCACCGCGGTGGGGACGGTCCCGACGGAGACCATGGTGACCGCGGCCGGTCAGATCGCGGCGGGGAGGGAGCAGGCGCTCGTCCAGGATGTCTCCCGGCAGATCGAGAGCGACCCGGCAACGGTGCAGAGGCTCAGAGGCGAGGGGCTGACGTTCCCGGAAGTCGCCCGCACCATCACGCTGGCGCACCGTCTCGGCACCGATCTTGGAACCACGATCCGATTCGTCCGGGGAAGCCTCAGTGCCTCGGACCTGGCCGGGCGGCTGGGCATGCCGCAGGAGACGCTTCAGCAGACCGTCCAGCAGACGGCGCGGGAGACCTCCGTTGTCCCCGCCCTGTCGAGCCCTCGCTGACGATCCATCAGGCACGCTCAGGACCCCGACGCGCCACCCGCCGGAACATTTCTCCCCGTCTGTCACGTTACGGTAACCAGATGAAGGAGCGTGCTTGGACCCGGCTCTCGGCGGTGGCGTTCCTGGCCGCGGTGGTCCTGCGGGCGTCCGCCGGCGCCGCGGGGGGCCAGTCCGCGCCCGCGCCGCTCGCCAGGGGATGGGGATGGCTCCTCGCGTCCGGAATCGCCTCGGCGGTGGATCTCGCGGATCGGACCGTGACCGTCGCCGTTACGGGCGAGGGGCAGGCCGCCGTCTTCGAAGGCGGGGCGAACTGGCGGCTCAGGCCGGTGTCGGGTACGGAGGTGGTCCGGCTCCTTCCCGCCGCGGTCATTGCAGACGCCGACCGGGAGCCGGTGGCCCTCGCCGCGCTCAGGACCGGGACTCCGGTCCTCGTTTGGGGCGCGCTTCGTCCCGACGCCTCGGTCCTCGGGCTCACGCTGATGATGCCCCAGTTCCGTGCCCGGCCGGCCCGGGCCGTCTCGATCGTCCCGCAGCCCGGGATCTCGGGTGTGGTGATTCGCAGTTTGGGAGGCGTCCTGGATGTGCTCACCCCTCGGGGCGTCCGGCGCAGCGTGATCGTCACCGGCGCGACCGCCGTCCGTTCGAGCGGCGGGGAGTATCAGTCCGCGGGGATCGGGGGCGGGCCGCCGGGGATCGCGCCCTTCGATCTGATCAAGGTCGAGGGCACGGTCAACTCGGACGGCAGCATCGCCTCGACGCATATCGAGATCGAACTGGCGGCCGCCGGCGCCGCGCAGGTCTCCGGCGCGGTCTCGAAGAGCTTCGGAGATGTCGACGGCCTCGTGGTCGGCGGGGTGATGGTCGCCGCCTCGGGGGAGACCTACTTCCTCAGAGGGATTGATCCCGCCGCGTTCGGCGGGCTCGCGCCCGGACAGGCGGTGACCGTCTACGGCACCCCGATCTCGATGGGCAGCGTGCCCATCGGCCTGCGCGCCCGGCTCGTCGTGATGCGCTGAGGCCGGGACAGGAAGGTCGCCGCCTCTAGCCGGCCGGCCGCTCAGGCGCGCCGGGGGGCGCGAAGAGCAGGAGCATGTCCCGGACCAGCGACGCCGCGATTACCGGGGTCGCGCCTCCGGGATCCCAGGGCGGGGCGACTTCCACGAGGTCCATGCCGACGATCCGGTGGCGGCTGAGGCCCCGCAACGCGGTCAGCAGTTCCGCGTAGGCGGCGCCGTCCGGTTCGGGGTTCCCCGTCCCCGGGGCCACGGACGGATCGAGCACGTCGATGTCGACGGTCAGGTAGAGCGGCCGCTCCCGCAGGGACTCCAGCAGGGACGGCGGCGCCTCGACCGCGCGCGAGACGTGCAGGCTGCGCTGCCGCGCGATCGCAAACTCCTCCCGGGTCCCGGCCCGGATCCCCAACTGGACGAGTGGGATCCCTTCATCTAGGAGCCGGCGCATCACGGTGGCGTGGCAGATCGCCGCCCCCTCGTACTCGTTTCTCAAGTCTGTGTGGGCGTCCCATTGGAGGACCGCGAGGTCGCGGTGGCGGGCGGCGAGCGCCTGCACCGCGCCGAGGGTGAGCGTGTGCTCGCCGCCGAGGAGGAAGGGGAGGCCGGGCCCGATGGAGCGGCGAACGGTGTGGACCATCGCCGCGGGCTCCAGGCCCTCCACGGGCAGATCGCCGGCGTCGATGAACGCGACGTCCTCGAGATCGCGGTCGAGCGGGGGGCTGTACGTTTCGATGCTGGCCGAGGCGAACCGGATCGCGGCCGGACCCCACCGGCTCCCCCGCCGGAACGATGCCGTGGCATCGTAGGGCACGCCGATCAGCGCCGGGGCTCCGGGTCCCGGCGCTCCCGGGGCGCCCGCGGCGAGGAAGGTCACTCGGTCTCGACCTGCTCGAGCAGATAAGGCGGGAGGTCGAAGGCGGCGCGGTGCCCGGCGGGCGTGTAGAGCCTGAGCCGGAAGCCCTCCAACCTGCCGGCGATCTCGGGCCCGAGATCCCGCGGGTCGCGGCTCTTGGCCCCGATGGTAAACGACCAGAGGACGCCCGGGTACGCCATCACCGCGGCGACGGCGGTCCTGACCACGGGAAACGACGCCCGGAGGTTCCGCCGGACCGAGCGGATCAGCTCCTGCTGGTAGACCGCCGAGCCGGACTGCACGGCCACCACGCCATCCGCGGTGAGCCGCGCCCCCACCTGCGCGTAGAACTCCGCGCTGAAGAGCCCGGTGGCGGCTCCCTGCGGATCGGTCGAGTCGATCAGCGCGACGTCGAACCGGTCGGGGGTGTCGTTCACGTAGGCGAGGCCGTCCCCGATCACGAGCTGGGTCCGGGGATCGTCGAACGCGCCTCCGCAGATCGTGCTGAGGTACCGCCGGCTCGCCCGCACGACCGCTTCGTCGATCTCCACCATGGTGACGCGCTCAACCGGGTGCTTCAGCACTTCCTCCAGCAGTCCCCCGTCGCCGCCTCCGATGATGAGGACGCGCCGCGGATGGGGATGCGCGCAGAGGGCGGGGTGGGCGAGCATCTCATGGTAGGCGAACTCGTCGCCCTCGGTGGTCTGCACCGCGCCGTCGAGCAGCAGCATCCGGCCGAATCGCGGGCTGTCGTAGACTTCCAGATGCTGGAACGGCGTCTGTTCGTCATGGAGGCGCCGCGTCACCAGGAAGGCGGACGTGACATCGATGACCCCCTGATCGACGATCCACGCGCCCCGCATCAGGCGAGGCCGGTCGGGGCGGGCCAGAAGAGCGCCACCGCCACCGCGCAACCGGCCCGTTCCACCGTGTGCTCCGCCCCCGCGACGATGATCTCGTCCAGCCGGAGGCCGCGGATGCGGAACCCTTCCTCTACCATGCTCCGGACGGCGGCCTCGGCCTCGCCCCGCGGTGTGTTGGCGAC
>VBAN01000278.1:4684-5864 GCA_005882445.1 Candidatus Segetimicrobium genomatis
CCGGGTGCTGGCGATGCGCGCGTAGACGGCGGGGACGAGGAGCCCGGGCGGATACGGGGGCAGTTCGATCACCCGCGTCCGGGGAGGGAGGATGCTGGTGACGCGGAGGAAATTGATGTTGGCGATCCCCGCGGTCTGGAGCGCGCGGTCAAAGGCGTTGATTTCGGTCGAGCCCTCGCCGGATCCGGCGACGAGCGAAACGGCTTTCGGCGGCTGCCACATGCCGCTAGATATTCCACCAGGCCCAAAGCGCTCCTCTGCCCTCCGGGTGGGCTGAAGGGGAACGCCCCCGGCCCGGTCGAACACCCCACCAGGTGAGCCCCGACGTGGGGTGATGATGTGGTTATCCTGGCGAGCGATCCCCTCCTTGAGGTCGGGGACGTTTCGCTGAGCTTTGGTGGTCTTGCCGTGCTGCGCGATGTCTCGCTCGCGGTCCGCCGCGGCGAGCGCGTCGCCGTGATCGGTCCGAACGGGGCCGGGAAGACGAGCCTGCTGAACTGTGTGAACGGCTTCTATCACCCCCAGGCCGGCCGGATCCGGTACCGGGGCCGGGAGATCACCCGCGCGGCGCCGTACGAGGTCGCGCGGCTGGGTGTCGCCCGCACCTTCCAAAACATCGAGCTGTTCACCGGCGCCACCGTCCTTCAAAACCTCCTCCTCGCCCGGCACCGGCACATCCGGTATGGGCTGCTCGCGGCCGCCGTGTACTATGGCCGGGCCCAGGCGGAAGAAACCGCTCACCGGGCGCGGGTGGAAGAGGTCATCGATTTTCTCGAGCTGGAGCCGATCCGGCACGCCCAGGTCGGCGGGCTGCCGTATGGGCTGCGCAAGCGGGTGGAACTGGGGCGGGCCCTGGCCACCGACCCGGATCTCCTCCTGCTCGATGAGCCGATGGCCGGGATGACCGTCGAAGAGAAGCGGGACATGGTCCGGTTCGTCGTGGACGCCAATGAAGCGCTCGGCGTCACCGTCCTCCTGATCGAGCACGACATGGGGGTCGTCATGGACCTGGCGCACCAGATCTTCGTCCTGGATTTCGGTCTGCTGATCGGGCAAGGCACTCCGGAAGCGATCCGGGCCGACCCCCGGGTCCTGCGCGCCTATCTGGGGCAGGAGGCGATCCCGTGATCCGTTCCGGCGCCGCGACTCCCGCCGGGCGCGCGGCGCTCAGGTCGACCCT
>VBAN01000277.1 GCA_005882445.1 Candidatus Segetimicrobium genomatis
GAGCCGGCCGAGGGCCCATACACACTCCAGATGCTGCCGCACGCGCACCTCGATGCGTTCTTCGAAGGCACGGCCGAGGCCGTAGAGGAGGCGATCCTGAACGCGCTCTGCGCCGCGGAGACGATGACGGGCTATCAGGGGACCGTGGAGGCGATTCCGCTCGACGCGGTCGTGCGGATCGTCGCAGAGCACCGCCCGCCTGCCCGACCCTAGGCCGCCGGCAAATACGCCAGGGGTCACGTCGCGCGTCCAGGTCACCGCGTGGCCGCAGGGCACGGACTGCGCGGTACGTAGCCCGCTCCTCGAGCCAAAGATACGTACCGGGTACGGGGTTTCCTCGATGAACCCCGCGCGCTCCCTCCGCATACTGGAGACGATCGCAGAGGCGGAGAGGAGGGATGCGGCCATGCCGAAGTATGTGATCGAGCGGGAGATTCCGAAAGCGGGCAGGTTCTCACCTCAAGAACTTCGCGCCATCTCGCAAAAGTCGTGCAGCGTGCTGAACCAGATGGGCCCCCAGATTCAATGGGTGCAGAGTTACGTGACCGATGATAAGGTCTACTGCGTGTACATCGCCCCCAACGAGGAGATGGTCCGGGAACACGCCCGGAAGGGCGGGTTCCCCGCCGACCGCGTTTCGGCGGTCAAGACCGTCATCGACCCAACGACTGCGGAGCCCTAGGCTCCGGGAGGAGGAAGACGATGCGCCGATATGCGGTGAGTGTTCTCGCGTTGTTCCTGGCCGCGGCCGCGGGCTGGGGCTCCGGAGTTCCCGCCTCGTACGCCCAGCCGAGGCCGGACCAGGACGGGACGGCCAAGATGGCGGCCGCGCGGCTGGCCACGGCGAAATACGCCACGGATCTCGCGCGGGCCAAGGCCGACGGCTACACGATCATCAGCCCGATGATCCCCAATATGGGCTACCACTTCTTGAATCCGAAGATCCAGGGATTCGACATCACGAAGCCGCCCATCTTGGTCTATGTGCGCAAGGGGGATGACTGGCAGCTCGTGGCCATCGAGTGGGTCTATCCCAAGAAACCCGCTGCGCCTCCGCTCCAGGGCGCGACGTACGGATCCTTCGGCGCTGCCTGCCACTACAAGGACGGGTCCTTTGTCCCCGCGTATACCGACTCGATGTGCGTCAAGGTCCATCCCAAGACCGGTGCCGAGTTCGCGTTTTGGCACCCGCCGCTGGTGACGTTCCATGTCTGGCTCTGGTACCCGAACCCGAGGGGCGTCTTCGGGGAGTACAATCCCCTCCTGACGCCGTTCAACGAGGAATAGGACGCGCCGGGGAGGGCGGGCAGCCCTCCCCGGTCCCATCGATGAGACTCGCTGCGGCTGGTCTCGTCATCGGCGCCCTGCTCATGCCGGCGTCTGCCGGCGCGCAGGCGCAGACGGCTGTCCGCATCGAGATGAGCGAATTTGCCTTTCGGCCGGCGGCGATCACGCTGACCGCCGGCCGGCCCGTCCGGCTGGTCCTGGTGAATGAGGGCCAGATCGCGCATCAGTTCGAGACCGCGTACCTCCGGGCGCTCCCGGTGCGGATCGTGGGGGACACGCTGCACGCGGAGATGCCCGGGCTCGAGTTCATCCGGTTGAACCCCGGAGGGACGGCCCGGCTGGAGTTCGTGCCCCGCCGGAAGGGCCGCTTCGTGTTCGCCTGCACGATCGAGGGGCATCAGGAGGCGGGGATGCGGGGAGTGCTCGACGTGCGGTAGACTCAACACCGATGCCCTTCCCCCCCGAGACGACGTCGCGCGAGCCGTCCGGATTCCGCGTGCTGGCGCTGACGACCCTGCAACAGGCCGGCCTGACCTGCATCCGCTTCGGCCTGCCGATCCTCGCTCCGTTCTGGCGGGATGCGCTGCGGCTATCGCTTGGACAGGTTGGCTTGCTGCTCGGCGCGTTCGACCTAGGGGCGCTGCTGTTCTTCATTCCCATGGGTCTTCTGGCCGACCGGGCCCTCCTGCTGGCCATTGCGGGGCTGGGGTACGGGAGCGGACAGACGGCGGGGACAAAGGCCGTTGCGGCCGCCTTCGGTCCCGGTGGCCGGGGAATCGCGATGGGCATCCGGCAGGCGGGCCTGCCCCTCGGGGGCATGATCGCCGCGCTGCTGCTCCCGCCGCTCGCCGGCGCGTTCGGGTGGCAGGCGGCGCTCGCCGGGGCCGCCGCGGTTTGCGCACTCACGGGGATCCTCTGCTGGCTGGGGCTGCGCGACGACGCACGCGGCCGGCGTTCCGGGGAGGTGATCGGACGGGGGAACGGGCGGGGAGGCCGTCTCGCCGCCACGGGCCCGATCGTGGATCGAGTCAGGGCAATCTTGAGGAACACGGGAGTCCGCCGCACGACGGAGGCGTCGATGCTCCTGGTCATCGCGCAATTCTGCTACCAGGGCTACCTCGCGCTCTATCTGGTCGATCGGTTCGGGTGGAGCAATCACGCCGCCGCCGTGCTGCTCGTCGCCGTGCACCTGGGTGGTGTGCTCGGGCGGCTGGCGTGGGGCGCGCTCTCCGATCGCCGCTACGGCGGGCGCCGCGTGCCCGCGCTGGCGTGGTGCGTCGGCGCGGGGACGGTATTTCCGGTCGGGCTGATCGCCCTGCCTCACCTCGCCCATCCGTCCACCGTCGCGCTGGCGGCGTTGGTCGGGGGTGTCCTCCTGCTCGGGTGGAACGGACTCTACAGCACGCTGATCACCGAATCCGCGGAGCCCGGCCAGGGCGCAACCGCGATGGGGGTGAGCATGATGCTCATGTACACGGCGACGATGCTGACCCCGCCGCTCTTCGGGTTCCTCGTCGATCACACCTCGTACGCGGCGGGGTGGGCGAGTCTCATCGGCGTGATGGCCTGGGCCCTCGTGCTCACGTACCGGATTCCGGAGCCGGCCGCTCATGACCCCGCGGAATTTGGGAATACATCATAACGGACGGCGGACCATGGATCATGAACAGCGAGGAGTGGAGCCATGGGAAGTCTCGAAGGGCGTTCATTCGGGCATACACCTAATCCGGCGAGAGGCCACAGGAGGACATCCGAATGAGCGATACTGTCATCGAGCAGAACGGTTATCGCATCGAGCCCCGATCGCAGTGGGTCCCCTCGGGCCGCGGAGTCAAGAAGGGGTGGAGGCCGAAGGCGGTGGTCGTGGAGTCGGGTCCGCCGCAGCTTCAGTATCTCATTTCGCCGAACGATGTTGAGACATTCCCGACGCAGGAGGAAGCCAACGCCTACATGCTGCGGTGGGCGCGGGAGTGGATCGAGCGGCATCAATTGGTAGGGACCCTGCGGTGAGGGGGACGACAGCCATGGGCCCCCGTCCGCTGAACGTTGTTGTGCGGCGCCGCGGTCCGGGACAGCGGCCCGGACGCCCGCTGACGGGCGCCCCTGCCGGCCGGCCGCGTCCCGGCCGGCCGGGCGCGGCCGGAGGCGATTGCGGGCGGTCTGCCGCCCACCCCCGACCACGATCTGCAGTATCACGGGGGCAAAACCATCCGGAGCCTCGCTTTCACCAACCTGTATGTCGGCGGCGCGCAGGCCTGGGATCCGGGGATCAAGCAGAACATCGATACCGCGCTTGCGGCGGCCATGTCCGATGCGCATCTGAACAACGTGATCATGCAGTACTTCGCCAATCAGTCGATCACCAGCAGCTTCACCTCCTCGCGGGTGCTGCCCGGCGCCCCGCCCGCCACGGTTTCGCAGACCGACGTCGAGGTTCTGGCCGGTCAATTGTACGCGCGGGGGCAACTGAGCGGATTCGATCTCGGCGCGACGGTGTTCGACTTCATGCTCCCCCGCGGAACGATCCTGACGATCGACAGCAGCAGTTCCCTCCAGGGGCTCGGCGGGTTTCACGGCTCCGTGCACCCGCCCGATGGGACGACCGTCTACTACGCGGTTGGGGTCTTCTCCGAAGTCCTGCGGGACGGGCGCACAAACGGGATCGTGGCCTTCGACGCGCCTTGGAAAAACGTCGTCGCGACCTTCTACCACGAGCTGAGTGAAGCGAGAACCGATCCGGACGTCGAGGATGCGATCAGGGCGGGGAACGATCCCAGCGCCGATCGGTTCCTGGGGTGGGTGTCCCCGCAGGGGGAGGAGTGCGGCGACTTTCCGATCTTCGAATCCGAGCCCGACCTCAGCCTGGTGATGCAGGAAGTGCCGCTTACAGACGGCAGCGGGACCGTTCCGGTGCAGTTCCAGTACTCCGACGCCGTCCACGGCCCGGAAGGCCCGATTCCCGCTCCGCACGCCGCCGGGCGCAGCCAGAACCGTAGTCCGAAGCGCCGCCCGAAGCACCGCCGGTAGGTCCGACCCTCCGAAGGGGAACTGCACGTGGCTGCGAAGGGCCCGATCGAGCACGTCGTGCTCATCGTCAAGGAGAACCACGCCTTCGACAACTACTTCGGCACGTTCCCGGGGGCCAACGGGATGGCGCTGCCGCACTCGCCCAACCCGCCGGCGCAGGATCCGGATCACCGGCACGGGGCCTGGTTGACGCGAAAACAGACCGCCGCCCGCCTGCAGTTTACCGAGCAGGACATCCCGGCGTACTTTGCCTACGCGAGACAGTTCACGCTGTGCGACAACTATTTCACCGATGTGGCCGGGCCGTCCACGCCCAACCATCTGATGCTGATCGCCGCGGACTCCCCGGTGATCGAGAACCCGCCCGGGTACCGGCGCGGGACGGGGGGACCGGTGTTTCAGCTCCCTTCGCTGCCCGCAAATTTGGTGAAGGCCAACCTGACGTGGCGGAACTACGGGGGCTACGCCTTCAGCTTCATCGCCGGATTGGGCAAGCAGAACCAAACGACCTCCGACCAGTTTGTCCGCGACGCCGGCGCCGGCACCCTCCCCACCGTGTCGTGGGTCTACGCGCCGCACGACGCCAGCGAGCACCCGCCGGATCCCCAGGATCGCGGCAAGCCGCTGGCCGGGAACGTCACGCACGGCATGCAGTGGACGGTAGCTCAGGTGAACGCCATCGTCAAAGGCGGGCTGTGGCCGAAGGTCGGCATCTTCATTACGTGGGACGACTGGGGCGGGTGGTTCGACCACGTCGATCCCCCGAACGTCGAATCGTGGCAGGGCAACGGCCAGCATCCCGCCTGGAACGGCACGCAGTTCCGCTACGGCTCACGCGTCGGCTGCCTGGCGCTCAGCCCCTTTGCCAGGTCCGGCTATGTCTCCAAGGCGCTGCACTCCCACGTCAGCCTGCTGAAGTTCTGCTGCGCGCAGTTTGGCGTCGCGGCGTGGAATGACCGGCTCCGGAAGGCGGACGATATGT
>VBAN01000279.1:0-200 GCA_005882445.1 Candidatus Segetimicrobium genomatis
CACCATCTACCCCATGCTCATCCTGGCCTCGCTCAACATGGGCGGCATCGTCATCACGTTCGCGGCGCTGTCGTTCCTGGGGCTGGGCGCCCCGATCGGCTACGCGGACTGGGGACAGTTGATCAGCCTCTCCCACAACTGGATCGTGGGCACGGCCGGCGACCCGTTCACGTTCTGGTACACGCTGATCGTTCCGGGGA
>VBAN01000279.1:214-4073 GCA_005882445.1 Candidatus Segetimicrobium genomatis
CCCCGCCTGCAGGGGAGCAGGTAGGGGAGGGAGGGGGAGCAGTCATGCGCATCGTGACATGGATCGAGAGGGCGGTCGTGCTCGCTGTGACGGCCGTCGTGATCACGTCGCTCGGCGCGCCGCCCGCCCGCGGGGCGGGGGACGCCGTCAAGAACCCGGACACCTTTGTCGAGCTGCAGTTCGGCGACGTCACCAGCCTGGACCCGGCGCTGGCGTACGACATCTACTCCACCGAGCCGATCTGGCCCAATGTCTACGAGACGCTGATCATGTACAGCGGCTCGTCCCTCGACAAGTTCCAGCCGATGCTGGCGACCGAGGTCCCGAGCCTCGCCAACCATCTGATCAGCGCGGATGGGCTGACCTACACGTTCCCGATCCGCACGGGGGTGCACTTCCACGACGGGTCGGTGATGACCCCTGACGACGTGGTCTACTCGGTCCGGCGGTTCCTCCTGCAAGATCAGGCCGGCGGCCCGGCGTGGCTCCTGCTCAGCCCGCTGCTCGGCGTCGACAGCACCCGGGACGATTCGGGGAAGATCCAGGTCGCCTTCGCCGACGTCGCGCGCGCCGTGAGCGCCCAGGGCGGCAGCGTGGTCTTCCACCTGAAGAAGCCCTTTGCCCCGTTCCTCACGATCATCGCCGCCTGGACCGAGATCATGCCGCGCGCCTGGGGGGCTGCGCACGGCGATTGGGACGGCGGCCCCGGGACGTGGCAGCGGTACAACAACCCCAAGACCGAGGACCGCTACGCGTTCGATCACACTACTGGCGCCGGCCCGCGGCGCTCCAGCGCGTCGTGATCCGGTCGGTGCCGGAGTTCGCCACGCGGCGGCTCGCGCTCCAGCAGGGCGACGCCGATCTCGTCGTCGCGTCCGCCAACCAGCAGTCCCAGCTCCGCGGCATCCCCGGGACGGTGCTGCAGGACAACCTCCCGCAGATCGCCGTGCAGACGCTGCAGTTCAACTACAAGATCAACACCGAAGCCAACCCGGACGTGGGGAGCGGCCGTCTCGACGGCGCCGGGATCCCTGCGGACTTCTTCGCGGACGTCCATGTCCGCCGGGGGTTCGCCTACGCGTTCGACTACGCGGGGAACCTCGGCGGCGCCTATGCCGGGAAGGGCGTCATCCCCCACGGCCCCATCGTGCAGGGTCTCTTGGGGTTCGATTCCACGGTCCCGGTGTACACGACCAGCCGCGAGAAGGCCGTCGCCGAGTTCAAGGAAGCGATCGGGGGTAAGGTCTGGGAGACCGGCTTCAAGTTCACGATCCCGTACACCGCGGGGAACACCGCGCGCCAGACCGGCGCCCAGATCGTCAAGGACACGGTGGGGGCGCTCAGATCGTCAAGGACACGGTGGGGGCGCTCAACCCCAAGTTCCAGATCGAATTCCGGCCCGTGCCCTCGAGCACGTTGATCAGCCTGCTCCTGGCCCACAAGGGCACCATGTACTTTCTCGGCTGGTTCGCCGACTACCCCGACCCGCACGACTTCGCGCAGCCCTTCCTGTCGGCGAACGGGTACTTCCCGGTGCGGGGCGGGTACCGGGACCCCGAGGCGGACCGGCTGATCGACGAGGCGGTCGGCACGGCCGACCCGGCGAAGCGCAAGGCGCTGTACAAGCAGCTGTCGATGATCGCGTACAACGATCTCCCGTACCTGTTCCTGGTCCAGCCCGTGACGTATTACACGATGCGGTCCTGGGTGCACGGCTGGTACTACAACCCCATCTTCCCAGGGCAGTACTTCTATACCATCAGCAAGCGCTGACCCCGCTCGCTTACACCGGCGCTCGGCGTGAGGACCGGCGGGGCGGCGTGTCGGCCGCCCCGCGGGTGCTGCGGGGGTGCTTCGGAGCTCGCGCCGATGCGGCGGTGTGTCAGGGGACCAGGAGCGCTTCGAATCCGGCGGCCCGGAGCTCGGCGACGATACGCTGTGCCGCGGGCCGCTCGAGGGCGCCCACGATCCACACGCGGTTGGGCCGGCCTTGGACGACCGCGGCCTTGAATCCGTGGGCGAGCAGGCGCGACACCAGCTCCTCGGCGTGTGCCCGCTGGTTGAACGCGCCCGCCTGGACATGGACCCGGGGCGACGGGCTCGTCGCGGCTTCGGCCGTGGCCTGGGATGTCGCGCTGGGATCGCCCGCCGGAGGGTCCATCGAGGCAGGCGGCATCGTTGAGGCCCGAAGCGTCGATGGGCTCCTCGTGGAGGCGCCGGCGTTCATTGTGGACTTCAGATCTGCGATCTCCGCCTGCATCGTGCGAAGCGCGGCCTGCTGATCATGGACCATTCGTTCCAGCGACCGGAGCTCTCGGGTATCGCTGCGGGGCCCGGTCCCCACGCCGACGTAGAGGATGCCGATGACGACGGCGAGCGCGAGGACGAACGTCACCAGCGCCACAGGGTCAAGGCCCCGCATCTTCCGCAAGATTCCCGGTATGTCCGCCATCCGGCATCACCCCCAGCGATGTGCTCGTTCGTCGCGGAGCGGCCGCAGTGGGGAGCTTACCGCCAGACGCCGCCACGCCCCCGGCGGGCGGGGAACACCCGGGGGCCCGGCCCGGACCAGTCCTTGTCAAGGTAGTCACAATAGGCTATAATGTGACCACAACGTCAAAAGCGAACATGGCCACCGTCGGAGTCAGGGAACTGAAATCACACTTGAGCCAGTACCTCAGGCGCGTCGAGCGCGGGGAGCGGATTGTCGTCACGGAGCGGGGACGGTCGGTGGCCGTCCTGGGTCCGGCCTCGGCGTCGGCGCGCACGGCACGGATCGAGGCCCTGCTGCGCAGCGGGATCGCGAGTTGGGGTGGCGGGAAGCCGCGCGGGCTCTCCCGCCCGGTCCGCCTTGCCCGCGGCCCGACGATTGCCTCGACCATCGTGAAGGACCGCCGGTGATCCTCTACGTCGATACCAGCGCGCTCGTGAAACTTTACGTGGATGAAGCCGGCGCGCTCCTGGTTCGGCAGGGTGTTCAGGGCGCGGAGGTGGTTGCCACGTCAGAGATCGCGTACGTCGAACTCCGGGCGGCCGTGGCCCGCCGCCGCCGGGAAGGCGCCCTGACGGCCGGGGACTACAAACGCCTTCTGCGACGGCTGCACACCGACTGGCCGGAATTCTTGTTGATCGCGGTGGGGAGTTCGCTCATCCGGGATGCAGGTGCAATCGCGGAACAATACCGCCTGCGGGCGTATGACGCCGTCCACCTGGCGGCGGGGCTCGTCGTGCAACGGCAGACGGAGGAGCCTGTAACCTTCGCCTGTTGGGACCGAGCACTGGCCGCCGCTGCCGCCAAGGCGGGGATGCGATCGCTGACAACGCGTAGTTTCGCTGGCGCGCCATGATCGACGATCAAACCGTCACCCACGTGGCCCGGCTCAGCCGGCTCGAGCTGTCGGCGGAGGAGGTCGTGCAGTTCCGCGCCCAGCTCGGGGAGATTCTCGCGTACATCCAGACGCTCAATACCTTGAACCTCGACGGGGCGCCGCCGGCAGCGCAGGCGCGGCCGGCGGCCGACGTGCTCCGGGACGATGTGGCCCGGCCGTCCCTCGACCAGAAGGAAGCCCTGGCCAACGCGCCCGCGGTCGAGGACGGCTACTTTGTCGTGCCTCCGGTGATCGCGGAGGAATGAGCGGCGCGGCCGCCCTTCCCGACCTGCCCGCCTGGGAACTGCGGAGGCTCTACCACCGGCGGGAAACCTCCCCGGCCGACGTGGTGCGCGCGGTGTTCGAGCGCATTGACGCGCAGGAGCCTCACCTCCATGCCTATCTCTTCCGGGACCGGGAGGCGTCGCTCGCGGAGGCCGCCCGCTGGGACGGCGCCGCGGGGGGGGACGATGCGCCGCCTCTCGCCGGGA
>VBAN01000279.1:4113-7008 GCA_005882445.1 Candidatus Segetimicrobium genomatis
CAAACTTCAAGCCCCCCTATGACGCCACGGTGATCACGCGGCTGAGGCGGGCGGGGGCGATCATCGTCGGGAAGGCGAACCTCGACGAGTTCGCCATGGGCAGCAGCACCGAGAATTCCGCGTTCGGCCCGACCCGGAACCCGTGGGACCCCGCCCGCGTGCCGGGCGGCACGAGCGGCGGCCCGGCGGCGGCGGTCGCGGCCGGGGAGGCGACGCTCGCGCTGGGGTCCGATACGGGCGGGAGCATTCGTCAGCCCGCGGCGTTCTGCGGGGTGGTCGGGCTCAAGCCGACCTACGGGCGGGTCTCGCGGTACGGCCTCGTGGCGTTCGCGTCCTCGCTCGACCAAATCGGGCCGCTCGCGCGCGACGTGCGGGATGCCGCCCTGCTGCTGCACGTCATCGCCGGCCGCGATCCGGCGGACTCGACCTCGTCCGATGCCGAGGTCGTTCCGTACCACGACCGCCTCACCGGTTCGATCCGGGGGATGCGGCTGGGGGTGGTCCGGGAATTCTTCGCGGAAGGGCTGGACCCGGGCGTGGGCGCCGCGGTCCGCAAGGCGATCGACACCTGCCGGGGCCTCGGGGCGGTGTGCGAGGAGGTCTCGCTGCCCCACGCCTCCTACGCGCTGCCGGCCTACTACATCGTGGCGCCGGCCGAGGCGAGCAGCAACCTGGCGCGATACGCCGGGGTCCACTACGGCCACAGGACCGCCGCCGCGGGCGACCTCGAAACGCTCTACTCGCGGACCCGGCGAGAGGGGTTCGGCGCGGAGGTGAAGCGCCGGATCATGCTGGGCACCTACGCGCTCTCCGCCGGCTACTACGAGGCGTTCTACCTCCGGGCCCAGCGCGTCCGCACGCTGATCCGCCGGGACTTCGAGGCGGCGTTTGCGCGGTTCGACGCGCTCCTGGGGCCCGTCACGCCCACGGCGGCGTTCCGAATCGGCGAGAAGGTCGATGACCCCCTGCAGATGTACCTGTCCGACGTCTACACCGTTCCGCTGAACCTCGCAGGCCTCCCTGGGGTCTCTGTCCCGTGCGGGTTCGCCGCGGGGCTCCCGGTGGGGCTGCAGGTGATCGGCCGCCCCTTCGACGAGGCGACGATGTTGAATGTTGCCTACGCGTTTGAGCAGGCCACGCCGTTCCATACGATGCGGCCTCCGCTGGCCCACCCCGCCGCCGGGGATGCGTCCCGCGGGAGGTCACCCACGTCGTAGTCGACGGCAGGCCCGACAGAGCCGGCATGACGTACGAGACGGTCATCGGTCTGGAAGTCCACGTGCAGCTCAGCACGGCGAGCAAGATGTTCTGCGCGTGCGCCGCGGCGTTCGGCGCGCCGCCGAACACCCTGACCTGCCCGGTCTGCCTCGGGCTCCCCGGCTCGCTGCCCGCGCTCAATCGGCGGGCGGTCGAGCTCGGGATTCGCACCGCGCTGGCCCTGGAGTGCCGGATCCATCCGGAGAGCCAGTTCCACCGGAAGAACTACTACTATCCGGACCTGCCGAAAAACTATCAGATCTCTCAGTATCAGTACCTGACCCACCCGCCGCTGGCCACCGGCGGCACCCTCAGCGTTCCCTCGGGCAAAGCGGTCAGGAGGGTCGGCATCCGCAGGGTGCACCTCGAGGAGGACACGGGCAAGCTGGTCCACGTCGCCGGCCGCAGCCTGGTGGACTACAACCGGGCGGGGGTGCCGCTTATGGAGGTTGTCACCGAGCCCGATCTCCGCTCGGCCGAAGAGGCGCGGGCCTTTCTCATTCACCTGCGCGCCGTGCTCCAGTTTGCCGAGGTGACGAGCGGGCGTCTGGAGGAGGGGACGCTGCGCTGCGATGCCAATCTCTCGCTCCGGCCGCCCGGCGGCCCCCACGGGATCCGGACGGAGATCAAGAACATGAACTCCCTCCGCTCGGTGGAGCGCGCCCTTCGCTTCGAGGAGGCGCGGCAGCGGCAACTGCTCGACGGCGGCAATCCGGTGGCGCAGGAGACACGCCACTGGGACGAGGGCCGGGAGATCACTTTCTCCTCGCGTGAAAAGGAGGAGGCGCAGGACTACCGGTATTTCCCCGAGCCGGATCTGGTGCCCGTGCAGATCGATGCGGCACAGGTGGAGGGCGTCCGCGCCGGTCTCCCCGAACTCCCCGACGCGCGCCGCCGGCGGTACGTCGAGGCGTTCGGACTGCCGGAGCACGATGCGGCGGTGCTCACCGCCACGCGCTCGATGGCCGAGTTCTTCGAGCGCGCCGCCGCCGCCTTGCCGAAGCCCAAAGTGGTCAGCAACTGGCTCATCGGCGACGTCTCCGCCTATCTCAACGCCGAGGGCCGCGAGATCGACCAGGTGCCGGTCCGCCCCGAGTCGCTGGCGGCCCTGCTGGCCCTCGTGGAGGCGGGCACCCTGAGCGGTCCCTCCGCGAAAGAGGTCCTCGAGGAAATGCTGCGGACCGGCCGGACGGCGGAGGTGATCGTGGCGGAGCGGGGGCTGGTCCAGATCAGCGACGAGGCGATGCTGGACAAGGTGATTCAGGAAGTGATCACCGAGCATCCCGGGCCGGTCGGCGATGTCGGCGCCGGGAAGGTCCAGGCCGTCACGTTTCTTGTGGGCCAGGTTATGAAGAAGACCCGCGGCCGCGCGAACCCCGCCCTCGTCAACCGCCTGATCCGAGAGCGGCTTCGTGTCCCCTAACCCTCTCCGGCGGGACGTCCTGGCTCACGCCGCAGGCACGGGGTCCTCCGGGGGACGGCAGGCGCGGACCCCGAAGGGACGGCGGGCATCCGGCCCCGGCCTCGTCAAGGGAAAGCAGATCGTTGTGCGCTTCGCGCGGATGGGCGCCACCGGGGAGGCGGTCGCGCCCGTGGCCGGCCGCGAAGTGGCTGTGCCCTACGCCGCGCCGGGCGAAC
>VBAN01000281.1 GCA_005882445.1 Candidatus Segetimicrobium genomatis
CGCGCCGGCCCTGGCTGCCGCCGGGGTCACGGCGGGGTACGGCGGCGCCCCCGTGGTCCGCGATGTGACGTTGACCGCCGGCGCGGGCGAGGTCGTCGCGGTGATCGGACCGAACGGCGCCGGGAAGAGCACGTTGCTGAAGGCGCTCGTCGGGATCCTGCGCGTCACCCGGGGGAGCGTGAGGCTCGGGGAAGACGACGTCACGAACCTCGCCCCCGAAACGCTGGCCAGGCGCGGGGTGGGGTATGTCCCGCAGGTCGGCGATATCTTCGAGCCGCTCACCGCGGCCGAAAATCTCGAGATGGGCGCCTACCTCCTCCCGCGCGCCGCCATTGCCGGGCGGATCGAGGCGGTCTGCGCCGTATTTCCGATGCTGGGGGGCCTGCTGGGGCGGCGCGCCGAGAAGCTCAGCGGCGGGGAACGCAAGATGCTCGCCATCGGCCGCGTCTTGATGCTGGACCCGCGCGTGCTGATCCTGGACGAGCCGACCGCGAATCTCTCCCCCAAGCTGGCCGGGCCGCTGCTGGCGGATCACATCCGGCGGCTGGCGGATTTGGGCAAGGCGGTCCTGCTGGTCGAGCAGCGGGCCAGGGCGGCGATGCAGGTGGCCGACTGGACGGTCGTCATGGTCTCCGGCGCCGTCAGGCTCGAAGGCCGGCCCGGCGAGCTCCTCGCCCGCCCCGATTTCGAACTCCTCTTCCTCGGCGCGGCCGGGTCCGAGGCTCCGCACCGCACACCGCCCCGGTAAGACGTTCCCATCCCGCGGTCGAGCCCCCGGCCGACCTTGCGCCTGATCCAATTTGATCCGCGAACCCGGCGGTCGACCCTGGAACCACACCTCGGCCCGGCGTCCCCGCGTCGATGTGGCAGATGTGTGCCCCTGTCGTGGCGCCACGGCCTCCAACACACCAGGTCACGACCTGAGAGGCGGTCGAGATGAACGAGCCCGCGCGCGGCGGTAACGGTCACCGTGGCCTGAAGGAGATGGGGGTCGACCAGCAGGTCGCGTTTCTCAACTCGATCTTGGAGTCCTCCTCCGAATATTCCATCGTCGCGATGGACCTCGCGGGCACGATCCTGGCGTGGAACGCGGGCGCCCGGCGGATCTACGGGTACGACGCGGCGGACGTGGTGGGCAAGGCCACCAGCGCGCTCCTGCACCACCCCGATGACGTCAAGTCCGGGCGGGCCAAGGCCATCCTGGAAGAGGTCGTGCGGACCGGGAAATGGGAAGGCGAGCTCAGGCGCGTCCGGAAGACCGGCGCGCAGTTCACCGCCCACGTCACCCTGACCCTGAGGCGGGACCCGCAGGGCGGCCCCGTCGGCTTCACGATGATCTCGCGGGACGTGACGCGCTCCGAGCAGATCGAGCGCGAGCTCCGGGAGTCGCAGGAGTACAACCGGGGCCTGGTCGAGTCGAACATCGACGCCCTCATGACCACCGATCCTCTCGGGTTGATCACCGACGTGAACCGGCAGATGTGCGCGATGACGGGCTACAGCCGCGAGGAGCTGATCGGCACGCCCTTCAAGCGGTACTTCACCGAACCGCAGCGCGCGGAGGACGGCATCCGCCGGGTGCTGGCCGAGGACCGCGTGACCAACTACGAGCTGACGATGCGGTCGCGGGCCGGCAAGGAGACGGTGGTCTCCTACAACGCCACCACGTTCAAAGGGGCGGAGGGCCGGCTGCGCGGCGTCTTCGCCGCGGCGCGCGACATCACGGATCAGAAGCTGCTGGAAGAGGCGCTCCGCCAGACCCAGAACTACACCCGCGGCCTCATCGAGGCGTCGGTGGACGCCCTGATGACCGTGGACCCGGAGTTCCTGATCACCGACGTGAACGAGCAGACCGTGCAGATGACCGGCTACAGCCGTGAGGAATTGATCGGCACCCCCTTCCCGGACCACTTCACCGATCCGGAGCGCGCCGCGGCGGGCATCCAGCGGACCCTGGCCGAGGGCTTCGTCACCCACTACGTGCTGGTCCTGCGTTCCCGCACCGCCAAGGAGACCCCGGTGTCGTTCAACGCCTCGGTGTACAAGGAGACCGGGGGAAAGGTGCAGGGCATCTTCGCCGCGGCGCGCGACATCACGGAACAGGAGCGGCTGGAGAAGGAGCTGCGGCAGGCCCAAAACTACACCCGCGGTCTCATCGAGTCCTCCGTCGACCCGATGGTGACGGTCGATCAGGACCTGGCCATCAGCGACGTGAACGAGCAGATGGTCCGGCTGACGGAGGCCCCGAAGGAGCGGCTGATCGGCAGCCGGTTCGACGCCTATTTCACCGAGCCCGACCGGGCCGCCGCGGGGGTCCGGAAGACGCTCAACGAAGGCTACGTCACCAACTACGAGCTCACCCTGAAGACGCCCGGCGGCCGCGAGGTCCTCGTCTCCTTCAACGCGTCGATCTTCAAGGATCCCGAGGGCAACGTGCGCGGGGTCTTCGCCGTGGCCCGGGACGTCACCGACCAGCGGCGCCTGGAGCTGCAGCTGCGGGAGCAGCAGAACTACAGCCGTGGCCTGATCGAGGCGTCGGCGGACGCGCTGATGACCGTGGACCCGAACGGCGTGGTCACCGACGTGAACGAGCAGACGGTGAAGCTGACCGGCTTCAACCGCAAGCAGCTGATCGGCAGCCCGTTCGCCCAGTACTTCACCGACCCGGAGCGGGCCCGCGCCGGCGTCCGCACGACCTTCGACGAAGGCGTGGTGACGAACTACGAGCTGGTGGTGCGGTCCAAGGGCGGCGCCGAGACCGTCGTGTCGTTCAACGCCTCCGTGTTCAAGGACACCTCCGGGTGGGTGGCCGGGATCCTCGCCGCGGCCCGCGACATCACCCAGCAGAAGCAGATCGAGCGGGAACTGCGGGAGCAGCAGACCTACACGCGCGGCCTGGTCGAGTCCGGCATCGACGCGCTGATGACGACCGACCCCCTGGGGCTGATCACGGACGTGAACCGGCGGATGTGCGAGATCACGGGCCGGACGCGGGAAGAGCTGATCGGGACGCCCTTCAAGGACTACTTCACCGACCCGCAGCGGGCGGAGGACGGCATCCGGCGGGTGCTGGCGGAAGGCCAGGTGACCAACTACGAGCTGACGATCCGGGCCAAGGACGGCGATGAGACGGTGGTGGCCTACAACGCCACCACGTTCAAGGGCGCGGACGGCCGGCTGCGGGGCGTGTTCGCCGCGGCGCGCGACATCACCGCCCAGAAGGGCCTGGAGGAACAGCTCCGGGAGCAGCAGGCGCACAGCCGCGGCCTGATCGAGTCCTCGGTGGACGGCATGCTCACGGTGGACGCCGAGCTGACCATCACCGACGTGAACGAACAGATGGTCAATCTCTCCGGCTACGCCCGGGATCAGCTCATCGGCAGCGCGTTCCAGGACTACTTCACGGAGCCCGACCGGGCCGCCGCCGGCGTGCGGAAGACGCTGAGCGAAGGGTATGCCACCAACTACGAGCTCACGCTCCGCTCCCGGCACCGCCGGGAGATCCTGGTCTCGCTCAACGCCTCGGTCTTCAAGGACGCCGCCGGGAACGTGCGCGGGGTCTTCGCCGTGGCCCGCGACGTCACCGAACAGCGGCGCCTGGAGGAGCAGCTCCGCGAATCCCAGCACTACAACCGAGGCCTGATCGAATCCTCCGTGGACGCCCTGGTGACGGTCGATCCGGACCTGACCATCACGGACGTCAACGAGCAGATGATCCGCTCCACCGGCTACGGCCGGGAGGAGCTGATCGGCAGCCCCTTCAAGGACTACTTCACCGAGCCCGAGCGGGCCGCGGGCGGCGTCCGGCAGACGCTCGCCGAAGGCTCGGTGACCAACTACGAGCTGGT
>VBAN01000044.1:0-12663 GCA_005882445.1 Candidatus Segetimicrobium genomatis
AACTCAAGTAACCGCTCCGCCGGGCAACCCGGCCGGGGGCCACGAGGGGTGAGCGCCTTCGCGGCCCCCGTCTGGTATTTACGATGAGCCGGTACATCCTGCGCCGCGTCGTCACCCTCATGCCCATTCTCCTAGGAGTGTCCGCGGCTGCGTTTCTGATGATCCACCTCATTCCGGGGGATCCGGCTACCGTCTACCTGGGGGAGCATGCGAGCCCCGAGTCCATCAAACGCGTGCAGCACGAGTTCGGTCTGGACCGGCCCCTGCCCATCCAGTACGGGATCTACCTGTGGCGCGTGATCCAGGGGGACCTGGGGGATTCCCTGGAGACCCACCGCAAGGTCATCGTGGAGTTCCTGCCGCGGTTCCCGGCGACGATCGAGCTCTCGCTGGGCGCGATCACGGTCGCCCTCCTGGTGGGCGTCCCCATCGGCCTCCTCTCGGCCGCCCGGCCCAACTCCGTGCTCGACCGCGCCGGCATGTTCGTGGCCCTCACCGGCGTGTCCCTGCCGGTCCAACGGCGGGACAGCTGGGGGTCAACTATTCCCTCACCCCTGTGACCCGCATCGATATCCTCGACGGCCTGCTCACCGGGAACTTCCCGGCCGCGCTCGACGCGCTCCGGCACCTCATCCTCCCGAGCGTCACGCTCTCCAGCTACTCCACGGCGATCATCGCCCGGATGACGCGCGCGTCCATGCTGGACGCTTTGCACCAGGACTACATCCGCACCGCCCGCGCCAAGGGATTGGCCGGGCGCCCCGTGATCATCGGCCACGGGCTGCGGAATGCCCTGCTCCCGGTCGTCACGGTGATCGGGCTGCAGGTGGGGTCGCTCCTGACCGGGGCGATCCTGACCGAGACGATCTTCTCGTGGCCGGGCGTCGGGCGGTTCATGTACGACTCGATCCTGTTCCGCGACTACCCGGTGATTCTGGGCGGGATCCTCCTGTTCTCGCTGGTGTTCGTGCTCGTCAACCTCTGCGTGGACGTCCTGTATGCTTTCCTCGACCCCCGAATCCGCTACGCCTAGCCTGGCGACGCACCCGGCGATGCGCCGCGCCGAGCGGTCGGCGCTGCGGATGGCCGTCAAGCGGTTCTGGCGGAACGTCAACGCTAGAATCGGCTTCGGCCTGATCGCGCTTTTTACGCTGATCGCGCTCTTCGCGCCCAAGATCGCCCCCGCGGGATACGATGACGAGAACCTCCTCGGCCGCCTCAAATCGCCGTCGGGGCTGCACTGGATCGGGACCGACGAGTTGGGGCGCGACGTCTTCAGCCGCGTGATCTACGGCGCGCGGATCTCCATGACGGTCGGGCTCGCCGCCGTCTCCGGGGCGCTCGTCACGGGAGCGCTGCTCGGCATCGCGGCGGGATACGTGGGCGGGCGGCTGGACGGCCTCATCATGCGGATGATGGACATCATGCTCGCCTTTCCATCCGTGATCCTGGCCATCGGCATCGTGGCGATGCGCGGGCCGGGGCTCAACAACACGATCCTCGCCGTGAGCATCGTGAACATCCCGGTGTACGCGCGCGTCGCGCGGGCCTCCACCCTCGCGATCAAGGAACACGAATACGTGACGGCGGCGCGGGCGATGGGCGCGCGGGCGTGGCGGGTCCTGCTGCGGGCGATCCTACCGAACGCGGCGTCCCCGCTGGTCGTGCAGGCGACCCTCGGGGTCGCGGGCGCGATCCTCGACGCCGCGGCCCTCGGCTTCCTCGGCCTGGGCGCCCAACCCCCCACCCCCGAGTGGGGCGCGATGCTCTCCGACAGCTACAAGTATCTCCTCACGGCCTTCTGGGCGGCGCTGGCCCCGGGGGTGGCGATCGCCCTGGTGGTCCTGGGCTTCAACCTCGCCGGGGACGGGCTCCATGACGCGCTCGACCCCCGCCTGACCCAGGGGTGACCGCGGCCGTGGGCCCCTCCCCCTGCCCGCCCCCGGCCGGATGAGCGGCAGGTACGTCGGCGCCGCCGTCCGCAGGCACGAAGACCCGCGGCTGCTCGCGGGCCGCGGCCGGTTCGTGGATGATCTCCCCGCCGCCGGGTGCCTGCACGCCGCCATGGTCCGCAGCGCCCGCGCCCATGCCCGGCTGGTCGCGGTCCGGCTCGACCGCGCGCGGGCGCATCCCTCGGTGGCGGCGTGCCTGGCCCAGGACGACCTCTCGGGCGCGCTCCGCCCCCTGCCGTCGGCCGGCCTGCCGACGCCGGCGCTCGAGGCGCGGGTGAGCTTCCGCGTGCGGGTGGCGCCCGGGGTCCCGCTGGCGGTGAGGAAGGTCCACTACGTCGGCGAGCCGATCGCCGTCGTGCTGGCGGAGGACCGCGCGGCGGCGGAGGACGCCCTCGGGCTCATCGAGGTCGACTACGACCCCCTCCCTGCCGTCACCGACGCGGAGCAGGGTCTGGACCCTGCCGGTCCCCGGATCCACGAGGGGTGGGACGATAACGTCGCCGTCCACTTTGCGCTCAGCATCGGAGACCCCGACCGCGCGTTCGCCGCGGCGCCGGTCCGGCTGCGGGAGCGGCTCCGGATTCCGCGGTCCGCGGGGATGCCCATCGAGCCGCGGGGGATCCTGGCGGTCCCCGATCTCCGGGACGGCGGCATGACCGTCTGGACGTCGACCCAGGTGCCGCACCTCGTGCAGCGCGCGCTCATGGACTGCCTTCGCCTGCCGGCCCATCAGGTGCGGGTCGTCGCCCCCGATGTCGGTGGAGGGTTTGGCACCAAGTGCTCGGTGTACCCCGAGGATGTCCTGATTCCGGCCGCCGCCGCCCGGCTGCGCCGGCCGGTGAAATGGATCGAAACCCGTCGCGAGCACCTCGAGAGCGCCACCCATTCGCGGGAGCAGCTGCACGACGCCGAGATCGCGGCTTCCTCGGACGGCACGATCCTCGGGTTCCGGGACCGGTTCCTGCTCGATCAGGGCGCCTACAATCCCTGGGGGATCGTGCAGCCGTACAACACGGTCGCGCATATGTTGGGACCCTACCGCATCAAGCACGCCGCGTTCGACGCACGGTCGATCCTGACGAATAAGACGCCGCACGCTCCCTACCGGGGCGCGGGCCGCCCTGAGGCGGTGTTCGTCATGGAACGGATGCTCGAGCGCCTGGCGCGCCGGGTCGGCGCGGATCCCGCCGACGTTCGCCGGCGCAATCTCATCGGGCCCGAGGAGATGCCGTACGACGTCGGCCTCCTCTACCGCGATGGGAACCCGCTCATTTACGATACCGGGGACTTCCCGGCGGCGCTCGAGCGCGCCCTCGACGCGGTCGGGTACGCCGCCCTCCGGCGGGAGCAGCAGGCGCTGCGCCTCCGGGGGGTGTACCGCGGCGTGGGGATCGCGGCGTACGTCGAAGGGACCGGCATCGGCCCCTTCGAGAGCGCGACCGTCCGCGTGGATGCGTCGGGGAAGATTGTGGTGGCGACGGGCGCGTGCTCGCAGGGCCAGGGACATGAAACCACGTTTGCCCAGATCGCCGCCGACGCCCTCGGCGTCGGCCTGGCCGACGTCACCGTGATCGGGGGCGACACGGGCGAGGTCGCCGCCGGGATCGGGACGTTTGCGAGCCGCAGCCTCGTCCTCGCCGGCAACGCCGTCGCCCACGCGGCGGGCGAGGTGCGGCAGAAGCTGGTGCGGGCCGCCGCCGCGCTGCTGGAGGCGGGGGAGGCCGACCTCGACGTGGCGGATGGGCAGGTGTTCGTCAAGGGGACCCCAGGCCGCGGGCTGCCGCTGGCCAGGATCGTGCAGTCCAGCCTGCCCACGTTCCAGGGCCGGCGCGTGGCCGATCCAATCTTCGAGACGTCGGTGGTCGAGACGGTCCCGACGGTGACGTTTGCAAGCGCCGTCCACGTGGCGGTGCTCGACGTCGACCCGGAGACGGGCCTGGTCACGATCCGCAGATACGTGGTCGCGCACGACTGCGGCCGCGTCGTCAACCCCAAAATCGTCGATGGGCAGATCCACGGCGGGGTCGCCCAAGGCGTTGGGGGCGGCCTCTGGGAGACCCTCGTCTACGACGCCGCCGGGCAGCTCCTCACGGCGTCCCTGATGGACTACGCGCTCCCCAAAGCCCGCGACGTGCCGCGGATCGAGACGATCCACCTCGAGCATCCCTCGCCCAGAAACCCGCTCGGCGTCAAAGGCGTGGGCGAAGGCGGCGCGATTGCGCCTCCCGCCGCGCTCGCCAACGCGATCGAGGATGCCCTCGCACCCTTCGGGGTGCGCATCACGGAGGGCCCGGTGTCCCCCGAGCGCATCGTCGCCCTCATCGCCGCGGCCGCACGAACCCCCCGGGACTAGAGGCGCCCGCCACCCCCTCGAGCACGCGCTCGGCGGCCTCCTCACCGGAGCGAATGCAGTCGGGAACGCCGACCCCCCCGTAGGCGGCGCCGGCAAGGGCCAGGCCGGCGTGGCGCGATGCCTGCGCCGCGATGGCCGAGACGCGCTCCTGATGGCCGACGAGGTACTGGGGCATCGCCGCCGGGTGCCGGTGCACCCGGACCAGGAGCGGACGCGCACGAATGTCGAGCACGTCGCCGAGGTCCCGCTCGGCGGCGGCCGCAAGCGCGTCATCATCCCGATCCAGCAGCCCGCGATGGAGGGCATCGCCGAGAAACGCGCGGAGGAGCGCCTGGCCATCGGGGGCGCGCCCCGGAAATTTCACGCTCGAGAACGTGCCCGCCAGGATCGACCGGCCCGCGGACCGGGGGACGACGAACCCGAACCCGTCCAGCGCGTGCCCGATATCGGCGCGGCGGTAGGCCAGCGTGACGGCCGCGGACGAGGCGTACGGAATCGCCTCGCAGAGGCGGCCGAGGTCGGGATCCAATCCCGCCACCAGGCGGGCGGTCTGGTGCGCGGGCGTGGCGAGGATCACCCCGTCGGCCGGCATCGCACTGCCGCCGGCGAGATCGACCCGCCACAGCGGAGCGTCGTTCGAGCGGCCCACCGCGGCGACGTCCTGCCGCAGCCGCACCGCCGACGCGGGCAGCCGGCGGGCGACGGACTCGACCAGGTCCTGCATCCCGCCGGATGGGGTGACGAACAGACTCCAGCGCGGCCCGCTCCCTTCCGCGTCCCGGCGGCGGGTCGCGGATCGCGTAAGCGCCCACGCGATGCTGCGGTGGCGGCGCTCCATCTCCTGAAACCTCGGCATCGTGGCCGCCAGGCTGAGCGCTGAGGGATCGGCCGTGTAGACCGCGCTGACGAGGGGCTGCACCACGCGATCGAGGACTTCCCGCCCGAAGCGGCGGGCGACGAACGCGCCCACGCTCTCGTCTCCATCGACCCGTCCCCGGGGGAGGGCGAGATCCATCGCCAGGCGCAGCTTCCCCCGCCAGGACAGGAGCGGGGACCGCAGGACCGGCCCCAGGCGGCTTGGCCCGAGCAGCACGAACCCGTCCGGGAGCGGCTCGAGCCTTCCGTGGTGAAGCACGAACGTGCGCCGAGGCGCCTCCCGGGTCGGGATCAGGCGGTCGGTCAGCCCCAGCCGCTGACACAGGGCGAGGGCCCACGGCTTCTCCGTGAGAAACGCGTCCGGCCCGCCTTCGATGATGCAGCCGCCGGCCCGCTCGGTGGCGATGATCCCCCCCAGCCGGTCCCGGGACTCGAACAGGATGAGCTCCAAGGGAATGCGCCTGGCCGCGCTCACTTCAACGAGGTGGTGCGCCGCTGCCAGGCCCGCGATCCCGCCTCCCACGACCACGATCCGGACGGCTCCCGTCCCCGATGCGCCCCCCCGGTTCGCCATTGGGACCGCCCGCCGGGAATCAGCCGGCGGCGCCGGCGCGGACAAGGTCACCCAGCATCCGGATGAAGGCGGGATGATCCATGACGGTGCCGGCGCGATGGAAGGCCACCCCCACCTCGCGGGCCGCCGCGCGGGCCTCGGTGTCGAGATCGTACAGCACCTCGATGTGGTCGCAGACAAACCCGATCGGGACGGCGACGACGGCGCCCGCGCCCTGCCGGGCCAGCCCGCGGATCATCGCGGTCACGTCCGGTTCCAGCCATGGCGTCCCGGGATCGCCGCTCCGGCTCTGATACGCCACGGACCACCGCGCGTGTGCGAGGCGGGCGGCCACCAAGCCGGCGGACGTCGTCAACTGCGCCACGTACGGGGAGCGCGCCGCCATCGCCGCCGGAATGCTGTGCGCGGTGAAGATCAGCGGCGTGTCCCATCGCTGCGCGGCCGGCACGGCCTCGAGCGCGGCCGCGACCCGGTCCGCCTGCGCTTCGATGAATCCCGGGTGATCGAACCAGGGGTGCAGAAAGTCAACGGTGGGCGCCTCCGCTCCGACCCGCTCGCGCGCTTCGGCCACGTTGTCCAGATACTGATCCCAACTGGAGTCTCGTGGAGGTAGGGCGTCCAGTTCCGCATGCCGATGTAGACGGGCAGCGGCGAGCCGCGCGCGGCCAGGTCGGCGCGCAGCGCCTCTGCCTGCCGGCCGGTGAGCTCGGTGAGCGGCGAATGCCCGTCGAATACCTCGTAATGGCGCACGACCTCTTCGACCCGCTCCGGGGGGACCCGCCGGCCCCGGAGCACGTTGGCCAGGAACGGCCGGACGTCCGACATCCGGTCCGGGCCGCCGAACGCGACGAGCAGCACGGCGTCATACGGTGCGGGCATTTAGCGCCGGCTCTCCTCGTGCACCATCTCGACCATCGCCTTCGCGTGCGTCCACGGCGTGGCGGGCAGCACCCCGTGGCCCAGGTTGAAGATATGGCCGGGCCGCCCGGCGGCGCTCTGCAGCACCGCCCGCACACCCTGCCGGATCCCAGCCGGACCGGCCAGCAAGAGCGCGGGATCGAGATTGCCCTGCACGCCGACCCCCGCCCCCAGGCGGCGCCACGCCTGGCCGAGATCGACGCGCCAGTCCAAGCCGATCACGGTGCCCCCGGCCTCCCGCATCAGTTCCAGCAGCCCGGCCGTTCCCGTCCCGAAATGGATCACCGGAACCCCCGGCGCGAGTCCGGCGATGACGCGGCGCACGTGCGGCAGGACTCCCTGCCTGTAGTCCTCGGGGGCCAGGCATCCGATCCAGCTGTCGAAGAGCTGCACGGCGTCCGCGCCGGCGGCGATCTGGCCGTTGAGGTACGCGATCGTCAGAATGGCGAGCTTCTCCATCAGCGCGTGCCAGGCGGCCGGCTCGCGGTGCATCAGCCCCTTCGTCTCGAGGAAGTCCTGCGAGGCATGCCCCTCGATCAGATAGGACGCCACCGTAAAGGGCCCGCCGGCGAAGCCGATCAAGGGCACCCTGCCGGCCAGCGCCTGCCGGGCCAGCCGCACGGCCTCAAAGACGAAGGGGACGCGCTCCAACGGATCCACCGCCGGCAGGCGGTCCACGTCCGCCGGCGCGCGCACCGGGTGGCGGATCACCGGCCCTTCGCCGCCGACGAATTCCAATCCCACGCCCAGCGGCTCTGCCAGGAGCAGGCGGCTGCGGCCTCGTGCGTCTTGCAGAGGTCGAGGAGGCTGAGCCGTTCGCGGACCGCCCGGTATTCGGGGAGGTAGCGGCCGGCCTGCCGCATCAGCCACACCGGCGTGTACTCGGTCGGCTCGCCCCGGCAGGCGCGGAGAAAGATGTGGCCGGCCCGAGCGACGGGCTCGGGATGGCCGGAGGAAGGCGCGGGATCTCCCCCAACGCGCACGCCCCGCTTCGGCGGCTGATCGGGGGCCGTGGGACCCACGGTCTCTATTCTAATCACATCCCCCGGGAGCGGCAAAGGTTCCGGGGGGGCAAGCAAGAAGGGCCGGGATCCCCGGCCCCTCCCACCACTATCGGTTGCGCCCTCGAGGGCCGCGTCAGTGCACCGTCACGGTGACCTGATCGCTCGACGCGCCCTTGACGGGCGAGTGATCGTTGTTGCGGAGGCTCACGCCCAACACGTGCTTCCCGCGGGTCATCTGCACGTCGGCGACGCTCGACGTCGAGATCCCGGCCATCCTGCCGTCGACGTAGAGGCGCCAGTATCCCTCTCCCGATTTGGCCGGTGTTCCCACCGCCCTCGGCTGCTGCTTGAACCCCTTGATCTTGACCCACACGATCAGGTATGGGCTCACCGACGCGTGGTTGTGGGGCACCATGATCTTGATCCCGGGCTGCCCCGAGGGCGGCGTGTAGCGCATGGCGCTCTTGGGCGGGATCGTGATCGAGACCTCGGAGCTCTCCGCGCCGGCCACGGACGTGTGGTCGTTGTTGCGCAGCTCCGCTTTGATCGTGTGTCTGCCGGGATCGAGCGCGGGGAGAGCGTCGTTCGGGAAGGAGGCCACCTCGTCGGCCGAGATGCCGGCGTACTTCCCATCGACAGAGACTTCCCAGTAGCCTTCGCCCGGCCGGGCGGGCTTCCCGATCGAGAGCGGATTGAGATAGAAGTTCTGCACCCTGACCTCGACGACCACCTGGGTACCGGAGATTGTGGCGTCGTTCCTCGGCGACACAATCTGAATCGAGGAGCTGATCTGGGCACCGGCCGGCGGCATGACCAGCGTGACCATGAGGGTCACGATTACGAATGCCAGTATCCTGTGCACTTGGGACCACCTCCTAGGGTAGTGTGCCCATACCGACGATGTTACAGACACGAG
This sequence comes from Candidatus Segetimicrobium genomatis, assembly GCA_005882445.1. Classification (GTDB taxonomy): domain Bacteria; phylum Sysuimicrobiota; class Sysuimicrobiia; order Sysuimicrobiales; family Segetimicrobiaceae; genus Segetimicrobium. The sequence continues at coordinate 8,594 of VBAN01000044.1, forward strand.
CGTGGACTCGGACGCTTAATTCTTGACGTACCGGGCAAACACCTCGGGGTCGGCCGTCTCGAACATCACCCGACTCCCTTCTCCGGCAAGCCCCATCCTATAGAACGCTCTGGGCAATGTCCAGTTCCATCGGGTCGCCCCCTCAAGGAGTTCACCGAGCGTCCTGCGAATCGGATGCCAGGGATGAGCACACACCCCTGCGACTCGCACACACCACGACACCGAACGCGGGCAGGCCATGCTGGTGCTGCTGGTCGCCACCCTGCTCGTGACGGTGATCAGCGTCGCCCTGGTCGGCCTGATGAACACCGATATGAGCCATGCCTCCGTGCAGTACGCGGTATCTCGCAGCTTCTACATTGCCCAGGCCGGCCTGGGGGAGGCGATGGCGAATGTGGTCGCAGCATCCGACCCGGCGGGCGAGGCGACCCCTGAGGCAGGCGACACGGCGCCGTACGGCGGCGGGCAGTTCACGTACTGGGTCGATGCGGGGCCGGCCACAGGGTACGGGGCCGGGCTCAAGACGCTCGAGGCCCTAGGGCGCGTTGGGTGGTTGGGCAGGATGATCCCCACGCGGGTTCGGGCCTGCGCGGCGCCGGGCGCGCCCTTCTTGGCGGCGCTCTTCGGGGAGTCCCGGGTGGAGTTCCAGGGCGCCTCGCGAGTTTACCTGGCGCCGTATGACGTCGGCTCTCCCGGCGGCGGTGGGAATTTGGGCTCGTTTGCGGAGGTCAATTTCCCCGACCAGAACGTGCGCCTGAATGCCCTCAGCGAAGAGACGGGCGACCGGTCTACAATCCGGCTCCGACGAGCGAACCGAAGCCCTGGATCCTCACGACCTTCGGGGACCTGATCAAGGCTCAACCAACCGCGGGACCGATCCCCAACCGGTGCGGCACACGATTCGCGTGTGTGACCGTGGCCGATCGCATGACCGACGTCCAAAACGTCGGCGACCTCCGCGAGGAGGCCTACATGCGGCACGTCTACGTGAGGAGCTTTCGAGAAGAGGTCCTGCCGCCGCTCGCCCTCGATGCGGCGCAATTCCAGGCCCGCGCCGCCCAGAACCCGGCAAACGCCCCGCTCAACCGGGACGCGGGCCTGTCGGACAAGGTGGATGCTCTGTATAGCACCATGCAGTTCTATAAGATCGTGTTCTATCTGGCGTCGCATCCTGAGCAATCCCTGCACGGGACAGTCTACATCGACGGATCGTTTGATTTCTCCCAAAGTGTGAGCCTGGGGGGGACCTCCGGCGACGTCACGCTGGCCGTGGGGGGCGACTTGACCATCGGCAAGAACGTTGCGGTGGCCAACCGGCATGACCTCACGACGGTGGCCGGCCGCCGGACCCCTGCGATTGTGGTCCTTGGCGCCCGCACACCTGTCGATCTCCCCGTCCAGACCTGTGGGCCCCGCGTCAACTGGTCAGGGGCCCTCGTCATGTGTGCGGGAAGCACGCTGGTCGTCGACGGCCTGATCTACACGCAGGACGGCATGGCCGTTGAGCCGGGGGCGTCCCTGGATCAGGTGGGGGCGATGTACCACAGTCATCGGGGGACAGGCAACCCCGGCTTCACGATCCTGGATGCGACCCTTGTCCTGCGGTTCGACCCGCTTGCCCTGAGCGCATTTGGAAAGGGCGCCACGATGCTCTCCTGGCAGCAGCTGCATTAGGGTGACAGGAGGCGGCGCGGGCGCCGCCTCCTGTCTGGATCGAGCTTACTTCCGGCAGATCTTCCAAATCACGCCGGTCCCAGGGATCTGGACGAGCGGACCGTCGCCGTCGACCGTGAACTTGGCGTCCGGATCGGACTGGCCGAAATCCCGCACGACGCCGTAATCCACGACGTAGGCGCACCCGTCGGGGCCGAACCTGATGTTCGTCGGCCGATTGAACCCGTGGAGATGGCTGGGGTTCACGAACACCTGCTCATTGGTGTCGTTGTGGGCAAACCGCGTAATCTTGAGTTCCAGCGGCTGACCCGGCTGGCTAAAGTTGATGAGTTTGATCTCGTGTCCCACCTCCGGGGCAGGGCTGGTCGCGTTCGCCGCCGAGAACCCGAAGTCTCCCTCGAGCGTGTACAGGGCGGCGCCCGGCAGAACCGGCCCGCCGGCGAAGGAGCCGGGGACGAAATCGATCCCGGTGAACGAGGAGTCCGCCGCCTCAATCGCCAGGGGCGACGTGATCTGCTGGGGCGGAAACGCGAGGACGTCACGGATCGGAAGGTCGCCGTGCGTCGTGAGACACGCGATCTCGGCAGGGGTGCCCGGCGTCGTGGTCGGGCAGGCATCGTCGCCCGGCCCGCCGACGGGATTGAACACCGCCTGGCTCGCCGGGAGGAAGCCGTATCGGTCCGGCCAGCCGTGGTAGTCCGGGGTGCCGTCGGGATTCATCTGGGCGAGGTCCAGCATATCGGGCGCGTTGTTCGACGGCCGCGCGCCCCGCTCGTCCGCGCCATCTTCGCCCACGAGCAGCCCGCCCTGCAGGGCATGATTGACGGGCGCAAACCGAATGGCGTATCCGTTCCGGTACCCCCACGAGAACGGTTGAATCGTGGTCTCCGGATGGCCCGCATTCAGCTGCGCGCGCAGGATGGCGCCGTCGCACACGCCCGGGTGGGTCGCGTCTTGGAACGCGTTCACCCTCGTCCGCTGTGTGCCGAATGGGGCGTATCCGCTCGTCATCACGCCGCCGCCCGAATCGAAGGCGTTGCCGCTGAGCGTGATGTCCTGACACGGGATATCCCACTCGTTGAGGCCGTTGTTGTTGTCGCGGCCGACCACGCCGGAGTTGGTCGTCGAGCCCTGGGACCAGTAGATGTACCCGTCCTTGAAGGCGAGCTGCTCGGTCGGGTGATCTCCCGTCGGCAGCCCGGTGATGAACGGGGTCACATGCCCGGTGTCGGGATTGACGATCACGATGCGGGAACTGTTGTTCTGCCCGCCGCCATGCGTGGCCTGGTTTGAGTCGGTGGCGAACAGCCGCGCGCCTTCGCCCCCCTCCCAATCCCCCTTGCCCCCATGTGCCGTGGGCTCGAACGCGATGTCGATCGCCGGACCGTGTGGCTGAAACCCGCCGCCGCGCGCCGTCGGCTTCGCCAGGGGGCCCCCGATCTTGTTTCCGTGCGCGTCGAACACCAGGATGTCGGGCGTGAAGGGGTTGTCGGGAGCAAACTCGCCGCCCGGCCACGCGGTCTCGTCATTGCACTTGCTGGGCAGGCCATGGCCCGATTCCAACACGAACACCTGGAAGTGCCCCCCTTCGCCGCGGAACGCGATCCCGGTCGGGAAGTTCAGGTCCTTGGCGAAGACCGACACCTTGTAGCCCGGCGGGACGACGATGTCCTGGCCGTTGCCCGGATCGTAGGACGCGGTCTCTCCGGTGCACAATGGGTTGATCGCCGGACTCGACTGTGCGGAACCCAGGGCCGGCAGCGTCAGCAGAACCAATCCCAGCAGCACGGCGGTACGCAGGCGCAAATGCACTCTTCCACACCTCCCCTTCCGCTCGGAATTTGGAGTACGGGGCACGTCGCCCCTGAGCCGGTGGATCCACGGGCAGTGGCTCAAAAGGCCGGCGGCGGGCGGGGAGTTCGTGAGTCGTGCCCTTTCCTGGGGACGAAGGGGCGCCTCCCTGAACTCCGTGCGTCCCTATCCATCCCAGGATGGACTCAAAGGAGATGCCAGATTCGGAGCCTGAGAGCGAAGAACAACGACGAAGAACTCTTCGTCTATTGACATGAGATGCGGTGCTTACTGGCTCCTTGACGAGTTGGCCGGAATCCTTTTTCTCACCGCAGAAATGACCGGTTGGTTACCGCGCGGCGTCTTTGGCTATGCCTCACGATCAAACAACGTCAGGGTTCTTCCTGACGTAAGCCCCGTCGGCGAACCTCTGCACGAGCAAAATTACGTGCGCTGGTTTGTCAAACGAGCGGCGACGTGCTCCGCGGTTGGCTGGACTATGCGTTTCGTTATGGCGACAGGAATCGATACTCAACGACGTCGCTGTCCGGCTGGTACCCGATCTGCTGTTAGACCCGATTGGACATCGGATTAGCGAATTCTGT
>VBAN01000044.1:12838-18057 GCA_005882445.1 Candidatus Segetimicrobium genomatis
GACAGGAATCGATACTCGACGACGTCGCAGACCGGCTGGTACCCGATCTGCTGTTAGACCCGATTGGACATCGGATTAGCGAATTCTGTGTAGAGGAGCAGAACCCGTAGCCGCGATCGAGCAACAGTCGACTCAGCAACCCCACGCATGCGCTGGCGTACCCTCGGTTGCGGTACCCGGGTGGCGTGTAGACCGGCCCGACCCGAATGCCGCTTTCCTCTAGCCCCGGCAATAGAGCCCCCGGACGGCCTCCTCCAAAAGGAGGAGGTCCCATTATCAGGTGAAGGAGTCGGTCGCCATGTTCATTTGACTGGATGCGCGACAACTCCAGCCCCAAAGAAGCTCATCAACAGAAGGTGTTCACGTCTCCCTGGTGGAAATCGGTCGGGAGATCAGGGCGGCGGGAACAGAGACCCTGTCCGGAAGTCCTTTCGCATCAGCAGGTTCCCGCCGGGGGGATCAGACATGCCATGGTTCGTTGCGCAGGAGTACCATCTCCACCCCCTCCCCGTGAGTTGACCGTGCGAAAAATCATTGTACCGGCGCTTGCCTTTCTCCTGGGGATCACGATCACCTTCATTATCCGGGGGTCCGCCGTCAAGGAACGCGCGGTTGCCCCCGCTGTGCCCAAGGAAACCACCGCCCCAGCTCCTCTACCTCCTCCGGGGAACCCGGGGACGACGCTGTCAACCCAGAACGTGGAGGCCTGGCAGTTGCTGCATGAGGGCCGCGCCCATGAAGCCCAAGACGTCTTCCTGGGAATCCTGTCGACCGACCCCGAGAACCAGGATGCCATGCGAGGATTGGTGGCGGCACGCAGGGGGATGGCCGCCGACGACCCCAGCGAACTGCGCCGGCAAGTGGCGGTATACGAGGATGCCATCAGGCGAGGAACAGACACAAAGGAGCACTACACACGATTGGCAATGATCATGCTGGTCGCTGCAAGCGAGCGGGCGGCTCAGGAGATCGAGGCTCCCAGCGAGGCGGCCTCTCCTCCGCTCCGGAAGCCCATCCAAGCGAGTACACCGCCGGCAGTCCCCCAGCCGGAAGATGTCGTCCTCCCCGGCGGGAAACTCCCGCGGCCCCCGGCGCACCCGGTCAAACCCAGCGGGCTCCAGACAACTCCGCCATCTCCGGCCGCAAAGCGCCCGACGGCGCCGCCGGTCTCCAAGCGCCAGACTGCGCCACCGCGGCCGGCTCCAGTGCGCCAGGCCGCGCCGCCGCCGGTCCCAGCCCCACAGGCCGCACCACCGGCGCCGGCACCAGCCCCACAGGTTTCGCCACCGCCGCCGGCTTCAGCCCCACAGGCCGCACTGGCGCCGGCTCCAGCCCGCCCGACCGCGCTGCCGCCCGCCCCAGCGCCGCAGGCCTCGACGCCCCCACCCTCTAAGCCCGCACCCGTCACCACGAACCCTCTCTACACGGTTCGGGTCGGCCCGGTCTCCGATCGCGATCGCGCATCGGCTATCGCCAAGCAACTCACGGCCGGGGGATTCTCGCCAACGATCAGCACGCAGACAGGCCCGGTCTTCCGGGTGGTGTCCGAACCCCTGCCGCGGAGCGTCGCCGAGGATCGCTGGCCGGCGGCACGGCCCAGTTACTCTTCGGCACCTTTATCTCCCAGAAAGACGCGGAAGGCCTCTCGCAGCGCATCACGGCCCAGGGATACGATGTGTGGGTCGTTCGTGGAGGGCCTGCCTACACGCTCCAGCTCGGCCCGTATCCTCAATCTTCGGTCGAGACGATTACCGCCATCCTCAAGTCCGGCGCCCCAGATGCGACCGTGTCGGTCGATCCCGCCCCGTAGGTGAGCTAAGGGCCAACGCGAAGCGTCGCCACCATCCCGGCTTCCCTGTGGCCGGGCAGACTGCAGTACATGGTATAGATCCCGGGGGGCAGCGTGGCGGTGACCCTGCCTGTCTGGCCGGGAGCAATGGTGTCGATCTGAGCGACCGTCTTCCCTCCGGAAGCCTCGAGCACGAAGTTGTGGTCGATCTCGCCTTGATTGTTGACGACGAACGCGACCCCGCCCATCCCCACCACAACGTCTTTGGGGGTGAAGAGGAACTCCTTTTCGATCAGCCCCACCGAAGGCGGAGCGCCCGCACCCGAACGCGCAAGAGCGAAGAGCGCGCTGGCCGCCAGGAAGGCGACGACCGGTACCGTGACCGCGATCCTCCGAGTCATCGCACCGTCACGGGGTGTTTGACCACCGCGCCGTACAAGTAGCCCTGGTCGTTCCACGGGACGATGACCGGCTGCCTGGTCCCCCGTTCGTCGGTCGCCCGCGCCCGCAGGCTGTAATCACCGGGCTGCGCATCCCAGTCCAGGTCCCATCGGACCCAGGCGCGTGGGATGTTGGGCTCCCGCAGGCGCGCCGTCTGCCACGTGATCTCGCGATCCAGGCTGACTTCCACTTTCGAGATCTTCCCTTCGCCGGACCAGGACCTCCCTCGCAGGAGGGTCCGCCCTGCCAGCACCTCGCCATTCCACGGCAGCTCAAACGCGCTCTTCACATTCTGAAGCGAGAGTGCCGGGCCTTTGGCCGGAGGGTTCCGCTTGTACTGAGGGCCGACCAGAACGTACGATTCGGTATTCCACGCGGAGAACTGGGGCTGCTCGGAGACCTCGATCCGTCCTACCCACTTGATATTCGCCACGCCGATCCACCCGGGAACCAGGACGCGGAGGGGGAAGCCGTGGTCCATCGGCAGGGTCTGCCCGTTCATGGCGTACACGAGGAGCGTATCGTCGGCCAGCGCCTTTGCGATGGGCATCGGCCGGCGCACCTTCAACTCGTCCAGGCCTTCGGGCATCACGTCCTGGGCCGAGCGCCGCAGTCCCGCCCGATCCAGCACTTCGCGCAGAGGGACACCGGTCCACTCCGCCACCCCAATCGCCCCCAACTTCCACTGCCCGCCCTGCGCCTTGTTCCCGTACGACGCTTCGAAGAAGCTCCGGCCATTTCCGGCGCACTCGATGAACCGCATCACCGACACCGACGGGAGGCCGAGGATCTCGTCGTAGGTGAACTCCCGAGGCTCCTCCACCCCGGATCCCTCGACCCGCAGCCGCCAGGTTGCCGCGTCGAGGCGCGCGGTCCGGCTGTGGTTGCGGACAAAGAACAACTCGTTCGGGACGACGTACCCCCGCGAATACATGACTTCCCAGCGCATCTCCCTGTTGCTGCCGAGTTCGTTGAAGAACTCCGGGGGAGTCGGCTTGACGATAAGATCGCTGGGGGCCTGAGCAGAAGCCACCTGCGGGCGGAGCCCTCCGATCGCCGCCACGCCTGCGCCGGCGGCTATGAACTCAAGGAATCGCCGCCGCGAGACCCCGGCGGCCTTCGCCTGCGCGTGGACGAACTGGTCTGTCCTGGCCTGACCGTACGCCTGTTCGTCGAGCAGATCCTCCCCGCGCATCACGGACCTCCTCTGAGAATCTAACGCCTCGTGGGGTGCACGAGGATCTGAGCCTCAGATCCGTCCCCGTCCACGAGCCGGCCGAAGATGATAATATCCTAGGAACCGCTTGAAAAGCAAGGGCTGGCCGGGGTTTCTGCCGGGGAAATTTCGCCTAGAATACCGCTTCAGGAGGACGCCGGTGTCCTCGACCCGGAGCCCCGCACGGGCGGCCGGTCAGGACCCGGGGGGCGCTTCGAGGAAGCGCTGTTGGCGCTCTCGGGAACGGCCTTCCCCGCCCTTCGCCGCCGGTTCACCGCGCTCCTGGACTCCCCGAGGCGCCGTGCTCCCTCGTCGGCTCATTACACCGGCGCCCGTCCGCCGGGAGGGCTGGGCCGATAACAGAGCCTGCGCGCCCTTCATGGGAGGAGTGCGCGCGCCAAACCGGAACTCTCAGGTGACTTCCCCGGGGTCGTCGCGCTCGATCGCGTCGGCGTTGCCACCGGGCGGTCATGTTGCGAATCGGGGGGAAGACGCGATGAAACCGACGTTCAGTGACGTGGACGGCGTCAGACGGCACCTCGAGAACCAGATCACCCGGTGCGGCGCCCAGATTGCCACAGCGCGGAAAGTTCTCGCAAAGAAAGCGCGCGGCAATGTGCGGCAGGCCACGACCCGAATTGAGGTCTACACCGAGCGCCGGCGCGCCTATCAGGATGCCCTCAAGGCCCTCAGCGAGATCAGACCCGGCGCCGGTGGTCCCGCTTACCTGAGATCCAACCTCCTCGCGAAGGATGAGGTCGCGCGGGTGCAGTCTGCGCTGAAGTTGATCTACGAGACGACCCAACACGGGGGACACGACATCAGCGATGGAAGAGATTGGGCGACCGTCGAAGGCGAAGCCCAAACAGCGCTCACCATTCTGACCGAAGCCGGGAAGGCGGGCTCCTAAAAGGAGAACCGCCATGGCCTCCGCGCGCCGCACGATCCGGACGATGTGCCCCATGAACTGCCACCCGACGCTTTGCGGGATGCTGGTGGACGTGGAGGACGGGCATCTCGTCGGCGTGAAGGGCGATCCCGAGAACCCGGACAGCCAAGGCTTCCTCTGCATCCGGGGGCAGGCCTCGCAGGAGATCATCGGGAATCCGAAGCGGGTGCTCTTTCCGCTGGTCCGTGACCGGAGAACGGACAACGCCTGGCGGCGGGCGAGCTGGGATGAGGCGCTCGAGCTCGTCGTGGCGCGGATGCAGACGGCTGGACGGGAAGCGGTGGGATTCTGGCAGGGCCACGGTCACTTCGCCAATAACTACGGGACGCGCATCGCCTCTCAGCTCCTGCGTCGCTTTGCCAACTTCTACGGCTGTCAGTGGTGGCATCCGGCGATGATCTGCTGGGGCCTGGGCGGCTTCGGGGTCGGGCTCACGGGTCCCCTCGAGACGAACACCAAGGAGGACATGGGCGCGCATGCCAACCTGATCCTGCTCTGGGGGGCGAACCTGGCAAGCCAGCCAAACACCGGCCGCTATCTCTCGGCGGCGAAGCGGAGGGGAGCCTGGGTCGCCACGATCGACGTACGCCACACCGAGGCGGCGGCGCAGTCGGACGAAGTGTTCGTGATCCGGCCGGGGACGGACGCCGCGCTCGCCCTCGCGTTCATGCACGTGATCGTCGGCGAGGGGCTCTATGACCGCGAGTTCGTCGCCGCGCACACGGTCGGCTTCGACCGGCTGGCCGAGCACGTGCGGACGTATCCCCTCGAGCAGGCGGCGCGTGAGACCGGGCTCGCGGCCGATCGGATCGTGGCGCTCGCCC
>VBAN01000280.1 GCA_005882445.1 Candidatus Segetimicrobium genomatis
ATATGCGGTTATCTCCCCTTCGGTTTGGCGTCCCCGCAGGGGGCAACCTCTATATGCGGTTGTCTCTCCTTCGGTTTGGCGTCCCCGCAGGGGGCACAGTCCCCTAGGGGGCCGCACCTTCAATAGCCCCGATGACAGCGCTCTTCAAGTCACGCAGCCCTTCCCTCACGAACCGGCCCAGATGAATTCGGATCACCCGGCGGCCGTGCTTGCGCAGCGCTTGGAGATCTCCCAGGGCCTGGGCGCGCCGGAAGGTCCCGAAGGTGTAGGGTGACTCCGGCAGAGACGCGTCCACCGCGTCGTCGGCCGTCAACTGCAGAAAGAGCCCGGTGGCGGGCCCCCCCTTGTGGTACTGCCCGGTCGAGTGCAGGAAGCGCGGGCCGTACCCAAGTGTCGTCGCCAGGCGTGTGCCGTTCCGCAGGCGCAGCCGGATCGAGCGGAGCGCCTGATCCGTTGCCGGACCCTCGGTCAGATAAGCCATCAGCGCCACATAGCTTCCCGGCCAGCCCTGAGCCAGGAACCCGGCGAGCGTCCCCGAGGCGTTCTCCTCGATTCCATCGCCGAAGAAGCTCAAGGTCCCCTCGATCAGGGCGGGCATGTCCTCGGGAAGCCGGCCCTTCGCCCGCACGTCGGCCAGCAGACGGTCGGTGTTGTCCTTGCTCTCCTGCACGTTCGGTTGGTCGAAGGGGTTGATCCCAAGAATTGCGCCGGCTGTCGCCGTGGCGATCTCCCAGCGGAAAAACTCCTGGCCCAGATCGAGCAGATCGTCGACGCGAATCGTCACCACGGGGTGCCCGGCGCGGCGGAGCGCCTCGACGCCCCGCTCCAGCGCGGTGTCCTCTACCGGACCGTACCGGAGGTGGATGAACAGACGGTCCTCCCCGTAGACCGACGGATCGCCCAGGGGCTCGTCCGCGACGGGAAGGAGCCCGGTGCCGGCCTTTCCCGTGCTCTCCGCGATGAGCTGCTCGAGCCACATGCCCAGCGCGGCGATGGGCTGCGCGACGAGGAACGTCACCTTGTCCCGCCCCTGACGGGCCAGCTCGCCCATCACCGCGCCGAGCGTCACCCCTGGGTTGTCCTTGACCGGAACGCCGGACCCGCACGCATGCGCCATGTGGAGCGCCCGGGCCAGCACCCCGGCGACATCGACCCCCCAGAACGCCGCAGGCACCAGCCCAAAGTAGGAGAGCGCCGAGTACCGGCCGCCGATATCGGCGAAGTTGAGGAACACCCGGCGATACCCGCGGCGCTTGCCCTCGTCCACGAGCGGCGTTGCGGGATCGGTGATGGCCAGGAAGTTCTCCCCGGCTCGATCTCCTTTGAGTGCGCGGAGCTTCGCGTAGAAGTACTCGCCGAATGCGGCCGGTTCGGCCGTCGTTCCGGACTTGCTCGCGACGATGAACAGGGTCTGCGCGAGGGGGACTGAGTGCTCCACCGCGAGGATCGTCGCGGGATCGGTGGTATCGAGCACGGTGACGGGCAGCCCGCCGGCCGTCTGCGGAAACGTACGCTGGAACACCAGGGGCGCCAGGCTGCTGCCTCCCATCCCCATGTGGACGACGTGGCGGAATCCGGCATTGCGCGCGTCCGCGACAAACCGCGTGAGGTCGTCCAGCTTCTCCTCCATCTTCTCCACCACATGCAGCCATCCGAGAGCCCCGCGGATGCCCGCTCCCACATCGGGGTCGGCCGTCCACAGGCCGGGATCTCCACGCCAGAGACGGACGGCGAACTGATCCTTGTCCAGAACGTCGAGTCGGGCCTGCACGGCCGCGTCGTACGCGCCCAGCTGGAGTTCAAGAAGCGGATGCTTGCGGATGGCGACGCCTCCTCATATTGCCGGTGGAACTCGGCCTGCGGCGCGTTGATTCGATCATCCCCTCGAGGGCTTCCCGGATCACCACGGCCTGGTTATGTGCCGGATCGCGCGCTCCGTACACAAGGGTAAGTTTCCCATCCCGGGCGTGCCCGGCCAGATCATCGAGGCGGCGGCGGTTCGCGGCCAGTTCGCCGAGGTACCGCGCTCGAAACTCCGTCCACTTCGCCGGGTCGTGACCGAACCACCTGCGCAGCGCCGCGCTGGGCCCAAGATCGCCAAGCCAGGCAACGATCTTGAGCTTCTCCTTGGAGACGCCTCGGGGCCAGATCCGGTCCACGAGCACCCGCGGCCCGTCGCCGGCGGAAGGGGGGTCGTATGCACGCTTCAACGGCACCTGGGGGTACCGGCGTTGATTCATGGGGTGGATTCCCGGGTGGTTCGGGATTTCAGGAACGCGATGAGCGCGTCCAGTTCGTCCGGCGTGAGGTTTCCGGCAAAAGCCGGCATGTTCATTCCACCGTTGAGGATCCGCCACGTCATCTGGGCCGGCGTGAGGCGGTCACCGACGGCGCTGAGATCGGGGCCGCGCGCGCCGCCGTAGCCGGCGATCGCATGGCAGTACTGGCAGCCCTTGCCGTAGAACAGCCGTCCTCCCGCGGCGATCGGCCCGGTCGCCGCGCCGATGATCCGTGCCGGGATCGGTCCCGTCGTGAAATCGGGGGACCAGGGCGCCCGGGCTCCCACGATCCACAATGTCCCGATCGTCAAGCAGATCGCGAACACCAACCCGATCGCCCAGGGGCGCCGGGCCGGGCTCCGCTCGCCCCGGTTCGAGATGGCCGGCACGAGCAGCAGAACGATCAGCGCCACGAGCGGCCCCAGGACCATCACGTAGTTCTCGAGATTCGGCGGAAGGAGGGCCAGCAGGCCAAAGTACCAGAGCAGGTACCAGTCGGGCCGGGGATCGGCCTGGATGATCGTTGGATCCGGCGGCTTCCCCAGCTCCGGGGGCCCGACGATCAGGGAGGCGAGGACCACGGCGCCGGCCATGCAGACGCCGAACACGATGTCCCGCCAGGCGGCGTCGGGCCAGAACGGCCGGCCTTCGCGGCTCAGCAGGGATTGATACCAGGCGCGGTACGTGCGCGGATCGACCGGCCGGCCCGGCTCGGGCGGCTCTGAAATGCCGTGGCGCAGGACCAGCCAGAGGTGAATCCCGACGAACGCGAAGATCACCGCCGGGATGAAGAAGACGTGGAAGGCGAAGAAGCGGCTGAGCGTCTGCCCGCCCCAGGTGTCGCCCGCGAGCAGGAATCGGGCCAGGGCGCGGCCGATGAGCGGGAGGCGGCCCATCTGTTCCGCGGCGACCGCGATCGACCAGACCGCGGTCTGATCCCACCGCAGCAACTGCCCCGTGAACGCGAGGAGGATCGTCACGACGAACAGGACGACGCCGGTGATCCAGTTCAGTTCCCGGGGAAACTTGTACGCGCCCATCAGAAAGGTGCGGGCCATGTGGGCGCCGATCAGCAGGACCATCGCCGACGCCCCAAAGTAGTGCATGCCGCGAAGGATTCTGCCGAAGGGCGCCTGATGGGTGATCCACTGCAGGGTATCGTAGGCGTTGGCCGTCGAGGGAATGTACGCCAGGGCGAGCGCGATGCCGGTCACGACTTGGAGCAGGAAGGCAAACAGCGTCGCGCTGCCAAACACATAATACCATCTCGCGTCTTTGGGCACCGGGTGCCGGAGGACCGGCCCCAGGATCTGCGAGATCCCGGCCCGGTCGTCGAAGGCCCGCCATAGCCGCCGTGCGATACCCATGCCCCGGCCCTCAGGTCGTGATGGGGATTGGACTCGTTTGGATCTCCACCTGCCCGTCGCGAACCCGCACCGGATACCGGGGGAGCGGCTTCGGTGGAGGGCCGGCGGCCACGGCGCCGTCCTTATAGTACACGCCGCCGTGGCACGGACACATGAACAGTCCGGCGTCGGGCAGCCATCGCACCGGGCACCCCAGATGGGTGCAGTTGACCGTAAACGCCACGAACGTGCCGTCGGGCTCCCGGCGGAGCCACGCCGCGGTCCGGGCAACGACGCCTGCCCAGGGGAGCGGCGAGGAATCGGGGAAGTCCACCTTCACCGTCATCCCGGGCCGGAAGCTGTCGACCGTTCCCACGGGGCGCCACACCTGAGACTGCTTCTCGAAGAACGGCGCCAGCAGGAAACCGACGACGGGGACCGCAACGATCGCGGCGCCCAGAGCGCCGAGCGCAATGCTCACCCGCGTCAGGAACTCCCGGCGGCCCGGTGATGCGGGCGACCCTGCTTTCGCTGCCGCCGGATGATGGTCACCGCTCATGGAGCAACTCTCCGGTCCACCCGAGCACCGCCATGCCGAGCAGGACGACGCCCACCGCGGCGATCAAGTATGCGGTGACGACACCCCACATCACCAGGACAATGCCGAGCGCCGCCACGGCGGGCCACAGGGTCCGCCTGGGCAGTTTCTCGGGCTTCGCAGGGCTCCACCCCGCGTGGGCCAGAACGTGCCGCTCCCCCGGCCGGCCCGTCTCACCGGGCATGGAGTTCCCCCGCGGGCAGAGCCGGGGCCGCCGGGACCGGTGCGCCCGGCGCAGGTACGTCGCCTGCGGCCGCATCCTGCTCATCCCAGCGGTACCAGCGCATCAGCACCCCCAACATGGCGCAGAGATAGACGAGCCCTCCGGGAATCCACATCAGCAACCCTCCAATCTGCTGGTCGGTGTCCGGAGAGAGCCCCCATCCGGCGCGGATGAGCGGTTCGATGCCGAGAACGTCCACCGGGCGCAGGTACGCCGGGTAGAGCCCCGCCCGCGCGAAGGTCAGGACGATCCCAAGGACGCTGCCGGCGAGCGCAGCGGCGAGCAGGTAGAGCATCGCCGGAACCGGCGCCAGCCGGGCCTCCCGCAGCGGCGCCAGGATCGTCCACCAAAAGATCACGCCGGTCACAAGAAACGAGAGGTGTTCGATGAGGTGCACGCCGCCGCTGTCGAGTGTCGCATTGAACAGCGCCGGGATGTGCCAGACCCAGATCGTGCCGACCCCCAATGTCCAGGCCACGACGGGCCGACCAAGCGCCCGCGCGAGCGCGCGGACGCGGGCGGTCTGCCACGCCGGCTCCAAGAGCGAGGCGGGCGTCCCCGCCAGCAGCAGCGGCGGCACGATCAGGAGGAGCAGGAGATGCTGCGCCATGTGCGCGGAAAATAAATAGACATCGGCGAGCGTGTCGAGGGGAGAATCCAGCGCGAACAGCAGCACCACCACGCCGGCCAGGAAGCATCCGGCGCGTCCCCCGAGGCGCCACCGCACGGCGGCCAGATACCCGATCCCGAGGGCGGCGCACCCCAGGACCACCGAGGGCTCCCAGGGCCAGGTCGCGGCGACGAACTGCCACGCCGTCATCCGACCAACGCCCACAGGTAGATCAGGCTGTAGATGCCGATCCAGACGGCGTCCACGAAGTGCCAGTAGAGGGCCACCGCCTCGATCGCCGCGGACGTCGGCCCCTTGAACCGGCGGGCGACCGCCAGGCAGAACAGCATGGCCAGCAGGCAGAGCCCGAGCAGCACGTGCAGACCGTGGAACCCCGTCAGCGTGAAGAACGTGGTCCCGAACAGATCGCGGCTCACGGTGACGTTGGCCCGGACCAGCGTCAGCCACTCCCGCCCCTGCCCGGCGAGGAACAACGCGCCCAGAATAATCGTGACGGCGAGCCACGCGGCGAGCGCGGCGCCTCTTCGCTGCTCGAGGCTCTTGCTGCCCAGCCACAGGGTCGCGCTGCTGGCGATGAGAAAGACTGTATTGATCCCCGCCCGGCCCGAATCCAGGACGCGGGCCGCCACGACTCCGGTGTGGGCGGC